>JAQUHK010000154.1 GCA_028683655.1 Alphaproteobacteria bacterium | reverse complement strand
ACTGCGCAGCGTGTCGATGGGATCGCGGGTTGTTTTATACAGCTCAACCTCTTCCTTCGAGCGGTACTTGCCCGGATCGGACATGCTGTGCCCGCGATAGCGATAGGTCTGCATCTCAAGGATCACAGGGCCCTTACCGCTGCGGGCATGAGCCAAGGCTTCCTCGGCAGCGTCATAGACCTTTGTTACGTCCATGCCATCAACCTGAACGCCCTTGATGCCGTAGGGTTCGCCGCGACGATAAAGCTCGCCGCTGGTGTGGCGTTTGACCGCCGTGCCCATCGCATAAAGATTGTTTTCGATGATATAGACGACAGGCAGTTTCCACAGGGCCGCCATGTTGAAGCTTTCATGCACCTGCCCCTGATTGAGCGCGCCATCGCCCATATAGGTCACGCACACGCCGCCGTCGCTCTTGTATTTGTGCGAGAAGCCAAGGCCTGTACCAATCGGAACCTGCGCCCCCACGATGCCATGACCGCCGAAGAAATTTTTCTCGCGGCTGAACATGTGCATCGAGCCGCCCTTGCCTTTGGAATAGCCGTCGATGCGGCCCGTCAGCTCGGCCATCACGCCGCCCGCGCTCATCCCCATCACCAGCATTTGGCCATGGTCGCGGTAAGATGTGACGACGGTATCCACCTCGCGCTGGGCATATTGAAGGCCAACGGCGACGGCTTCCTGTCCGTTATACAAATGGCAAAAGCCGCCGATCAGGCCCATGCCGTAAAGCTGGGCGGCCCGTTCTTCAAAGCGGCGGATGAGGAGCATATCGCGCCACGCGCGGGGCAGATCGAGATAGGTATTGGGGAGTTGGTTTTCTTCTACGGCTTTTAATTTGGCGGCAGATTTCATTTTGTCTTTCCCTTTTCCTTTGCTCATTAAAAACTCCAAAACGATAAGAAAACGGCAGGAATAGCTTTAAGTTGGGCAAGAACTTTGGAAAAAGTCAAGACAAGCCCGCCGCGCTTACCATAGGTTGCAAAAGTACTTAAAGCCAGGGTTTTGCAATCTGTGATTCGTCCATGCTACGGCAAAAGCGCAATGTGAATCAAACCCCTGACAGTGCGGTGCAGCATCGGGGGCGCAAAGAGAGGTTGAGTGCCCTCCGTTCACGATTCCGCTCCCTTGTTTTTTTCGTAAAAGAACGTAGTCTTGTTTGAAATTATATTGTTCGAGGAGACACATAGAATGGATAAGAAGACTGAAGTTCAGGGTAGTCAGCCAGAATATCCAAGACTCGCAGAAATTATTCGATCCTGTGAGTGCTGGGACCGGCATCAGCGGCGGCGTGCGGAAGGTCCTGATCCCGATGCAGTCGTTCATTGCCTGTATTCGCAGCTCTTAGCGAAGTGCGTTCCTTAAGCTGGGCTATGGTGCGGATAGAGAATGCAGGAAAAATAAAGGGGACCCCAGCCTGCACTAGGGTGACAGTTTAGGTTTGACGAAAGATGGGTTTATATAAGCATGTCATGCCAGCGAAGGCTGGCATCCCATTTGTTTTAAATGACAAATACCCTATTTTTTATCTTCGGAGCCTTGCTCCGGCGTCAGGATCACGATCTCGTCGGGTTTGGAATAATTTAACAGCTCACGGGATTTTTCGTCGAGGAGGTCAGGGTCCATGTTGTCGCTGCGTAGAAGCTCGGTGCGGTGCTGAAGCTCCTCGCGTTCGCTTTGGAGCTTATCAAGTGTAGCCTCGGCGACCTTGACCTCGTGGTCCATGCGCAGCATTGCAAACCACCCGCGATCCCCTTGGATGGTGTGATAGAGGAAATAGCCGACAATCGCCGCGCCCAAAAGCGACCACAGGATATGCTGGACTTGCTGTTTTTTCTTCTTACGTTTGGCCATGGGGAGGATTTTTCGTCGTTGATGCTTTCATTGGTGCCTTAAATCCAGCGTCATCGCGAGCCAAGCTTGCTTGGCGTGGCGATCCAGTCCCTCGGTCAAAAAAGTGGACTGGATTGCGTCGTCGGCTCCGCCTCCTCGCAATGACGATTTCTTTATTGGTCGCTTTCAGTTGACCTTACTCCACCAACACAGATGTTCCGGCGAAGCGGGCGATTTTGCCGAGTTGTTCTTCAATGCGGATGAGCTGGTTATACTTGGCCAGACGGTCAGAGCGCGAGAGCGAGCCGGTTTTGATCTGGCCGCAATTGGTGGCAACCGCCAAATCGGCAATGGTTGAATCTTCCGTCTCGCCCGAGCGGTGTGACATCACGCAGCGATAGCCGGACTTGTGCGCCATCTCGACGGTTTCCAGCGTTTCGCTGAGCGTGCCGATCTGGTTCACCTTGATGAGGATGGCGTTGGCTATCCCTTGCTCGATTCCCTCGGCGAGGCGGACGGGGTTGGTCACAAACACATCGTCGCCGACAAGCTGGATGCTCTCGCCCAAGGCTTCGGTCATCATGGCCCAGCCTTCGAAATCATCCTCGGCCATGCCATCTTCAATGGAGACGATGGGGAAGTTTTCGACCAAGTTTGTATAATACTCAACCATCTGTTCAGCCGTGAAAATCTTTTTCTCGCCTGTCAGGTTGTACTGGCCGTCTTTGAAAAACTCGCTGGACGCAGCATCAAGCGCAAAGACAATGTCTTCGCCCGGATTATAGCCCGCTTGCTCACAAGCGTTGGTCATGAAGGTCAGGGCTTCTTGCGCGGATTTCAGGTTGGGCGCAAAGCCGCCCTCGTCACCGATGTTGGTGTTGAGGCCTGCGTCCTTCAAAAGTTTTTTCAGCGCATGGAAGACTTCGGCCCCCATGCGGATCGCGTCCGTGGCACTTTCTGCGCCGACGGGCATGATCATGAATTCCTGAATGTCGATGGGATTGTCGGCATGCGCCCCGCCATTGATGATATTCATCATCGGCACGGGCAACATCGAAGCTGCCGTGCCGCCGATATAGCGATAAAACGGCAAACCCGTTTCAAGGGCCGCCGCACGGGCCACCGCAAGGCTGACTCCCAAAATCGCATTCGCGCCAAGGCGAGATTTGTTGGGTGTGCCGTCCAGCTCGATCATCGCACCGTCAAGGCCGATCTGGTCAATCGCTTCGAGGCCGACAACAGCATCCGAGATTTCTGTATTCACATTCTCAACAGCGCGGAGCGTCCCCTTCCCGCCAAAGCGTTCCTTGTCGCCGTCGCGTAGCTCAACCGCTTCGTGCGCACCGGTTGAAGCTCCCGAAGGAACAGCGGCGCGGCCAAAGGCTCCGGACTCTAACGTGACATCGACTTCGACAGTCGGGTTGCCACGGCTATCAAGAATTTCGCGGGCATGGACTTGCGCGATCGTGGACATGAGCGGGACTCCGATTGAGGGGTGAATTGACTATTAACCCATCTTAACCACTACCGCCTTGAAAAGACAATGGGGTTCTTGTCATCGATAGGGTTTGGCGACGCGGTGATAGGCGTGGAGTGGCGCGTATTTGTCCAGCACTGCGTCGATGAAGCCTGCGTTTTGAAGGTTTTCAATGCCGTTGTCGATCATGGCGACAAGATTTGCCTCGCCCATTTTCATGCTGAAGCGGTTAGCAAAGAGACGGACGGGTTTTTCAGGTGTCAGATTTTTCACGCTGTTCGGATTCTTGGCAAGATAGACGTTGGCCTGAGCTTCTTCGCTGAAGGTTAGGTCTGCTTTCTTGTCGGTGACGGCAACCATAAGCTGGCTAAAATCCGTCATATCAGGAAGTGAATACGACTTGGCTTGCGGCGTATCGTCACGGGCAATCTGTGCGGCAGTGCTGCCATCTATCATCGCGATGGTCAGATCGGGGCTGTTAAAAGAGGGGAGCGACGCAAGCCGATCATCATCGGTGCGGCCATAGGCGTTGATGGCGGAATAAAAAAGCGGTCTTGAAAATTGCGAGGCCTTGCCACGTGCTGTGCCCGACCAGACAACAGTGCAGACCATGTCAAAGCGGTTCGTCTTCAGCCCTTCGGACATTGACGCAAAGCTGGTTTCCTCGGCCCATTCGATGACAAGCCCCAGATCCTGCCCCAGCTTTTCCATGATCTCATAGGACACGCCAGAAAAGGCCCCCGTATTCGGATCGCGGGTCAGGCTGGGCGCGACAAGGGTGTACCCACAACGGATTTTTCCTGACTTGATGATGCGGTCATAGGCGGTGTCGGAAGTTGTGACTTGCGATGGGCTGGTTTTGCTGCCTAGAGAATAGCCGATACCAGAGGCTATGGCCGCCGAAAGAAGGATCGTGACAATCAAGTTGCGCATGGATCATCCCCTTTGACGAGGTTAAAAAATTACACCAAACAACTCTGCTTTTTGGCGGCTTCGATGAAGGAGCGGAAGAGCGGGTGGGGGTC
>JAQUHK010000153.1 GCA_028683655.1 Alphaproteobacteria bacterium | reverse complement strand
CTAAATGCTCCCCCCCCGCCACAACCCGCCCCCGCGCCTCGCGCCTCGGCGCAGGCTTTTTTTCTTTTCCCAACGCCACCCGCCCCCCCCTCTTCCCCTACCGAACCCGCCTTACCCGTTACCGCTCCTCTCCCCTGGCGGGAGAGGATGGAAAATCTTAGGCTTGCCTCTTGGCAAGTCTTAGATTTTGCTGGAGCGGGGGTAAGACTCTGTTGCTCGCCCGCCCCCCCTAAATGCGAAATGCCAAATGCTAAATGCTTCCTCTTTGGCCACAAAAAAACAGGCCCCCTTTCGGGCAGCCTGTCTTTGGACGCAGTACGTCGTGAGAGTGTCAATAGCACGCCCCGCCCCCTCTGTCAAGGACTTTTTTCTTAATAAAGTGATTTTTATTCCGGCTCAGGCTTTTTCGGTGCCGGATACCCCGCCAGAGGGGCGACAAACACAGGCCGCGTGGCGCAAGCCTCCCGATACCGTCCCAAGGCCGCAATGGCCCGCCCGAAAAACGAGCCCCCTCCTGCCACCTTCGCGCCAGCCGAAGCCCCAGCCACCTTCGTCGGCGTAATCGTCGGGTTCTTGGACTGCTTGGCATAATGCTCACGCCGCGCAAACCACAAGCTTGTCGGACGAATGTTCGCCTGCTCGACAACAAGCTTCAAGGTCGGGGCCCGCCACAAGCCCATGGCCTGTAGCCCTTTCAACTGCAACGCTTGGCGCGCCGCCTCCGTTTTCAACGATTGATAGCAGCGCATAGGCCGATCCAGCCCGCGCGAAAGGAGTCCCATCAGCACCATCGCACCCTCCCCCGAAAAAGTGTTTCGTAAGAAGAAGCCTAAACCCCAACGTCCCTTTTCACCAAGCCTAACCGTTTTTTACTTTCGCCTTGTACCAACGGTCCGATAAAAACCCCCACTTCATCATTGCGAGCAACCAAAGGGAGCGTGGCAATCTAGTCCACCTGCTTAAAACTTGGGGACTGGATCACCACGTCGCTATCTCCTCGCGATGACAACAGGGCACTACATCGTGACGTTAGTATAACTCAAATCTCATGCGTATTTTCTACACGCTAAGACTTTTCCTCTTTTGACAACCGCGTTGAAATCCACCCTTTTATTTGGCGTCAAAGATAGGGAGGAGGCTTGTCCGCTTTAATGCGGTTTTACAGGATATCGGTGAAAATGTTGGACATTTACGACCGGCTTTTTTGTTGGATCCATCAGCAGAACAACCGAGATGTTTTCTATGCCCCCAATCAGCTAGAATTGGACCAAAGACGTGACGGGACAGGTCTAGCTCCGCATGCTGGCACAGCGAACAGGCAGCCTGTTTTTCTAACCCAAAAGCTTTTCTAGCAAGGTATCGCGCAATAACTAAACGTTCGTAGATCATAAGTGAATCTCCATACTATGAATTGTTATTTGTATCATATCACAAAACAGCAGGAGTTTATTAATTTCATAATTGGTTAACTACTCCCCCTAACTTTTCCTTAAGAGAATCACGCCAATCATGCTACAGTTGAGTCGAAGGATGGGCTTTCCCTCCTTCTCTTTGTTGTGTCCCTTCGCTTTAGGAACCTTACGATGGTTGACTCCGTCTCTAACTGGGCTTCGTCTAACGCGTTTTTACAAACGCAGGCGCAAAGCACACAGACCGCCAACAACGCGGCACAGCAAGCGCGTCGCGGGGCAGCGGCCCAGAACCAGACGGTCATCGAACAAACGGCCCAGCGTTCCTCCAGCGTTGCGACCACACCAACGCAACAACGCGCCGTTTCCGGCGCGTCGGGGACCCTATCGGCCAACATGAACCTGCCGCGTGGCAGCCTCATTGATATCGTCGTTTAAGTCGCTCGCCTTCATATTCCTGTGCCAGTTTTGCCAAACCGACCTGTAACAACGGCACGTGATTGTCGTCAGGCCTCAGATCATAGCACGCCACCGAGATCACCACATCGCTGCACAGCTGTCCCACCGCACGCACCGCCGTGCGCCAACGGGTATAGGCTTCCTCCTGCGCATCGCTGCGTTCATGCCAAAGACCATAAGACGCGCCCGATACATGCGCGGGATTGTAACTGCCTGATGCATGTGGCTGCATATCCGCTGCGATAAAATCAGCATGAAGCCGAAGCCCCGCCGCCCGCATCCGCGGCGACACCACGCCCCGATAAAACAGAACGTCCAAAACCTTTTCTTCCGTAACCCGCGAAACGAGGGTCTGCTCGCCATCCGTGCGCACCAGCATCCGCCCCGTATGCTGCCAAAGCTGCGAGGGCCCGCTGTCGCTCCGGGGGGATAGCTCGCCACCTTCCGCTTCGTGCAAAGAACGCTGCTGGCGATCCAGCAAATCCGGCACGACCAAAAGCGACAAAAAAGCAGACGAAGATACGCGACGCGACACCATGGGCTCCTCCATAAGGTTGGGACATAATTCCTAACCTTAATGGGATATTTCCCACATGTCTAGAGCTTTTTTTCTTAAGCTGGCCCGGATAATGCCTTGCATTAGCCGCTCTAGCTCTCCCCCCTGGCGGGGGAGAAAGCAAAATCTTGGGTTTGCGTCAGCAAGCCCTTAGATTTTGCAAGAGCGGGGGTAAGGGGCAGCAGTGTCTTCCCCCCTTACCAGAAAAACTCATAACTCGGGTTAAGCTGGGTCAGCCTTGACGAAAGCCAAAGACCGCTCGACAAACCGCCCTTTTTTGAACGGATAGCCCTTCCCCGCAATCGCCCAGCTTCGGAACTGTTGATAAGGCCCGTTCGCACAAACATAGACGCTGTGAACGAGCTGGAGCCCGAAGCTGCTCTTGGCCTCCCCGATCTTCGCAGCCCCACACGACACAAGGTCAAGCGTATTCACGCGATAAACAACTTTTCCGCCTGTTGGCGCAATAACGACGTCACCAGCCCGCATAAAATGGCAGCTTCCTTTGATCGTACAAGCAACCGGCTGATCGCCAAGCCGCGCGCAAGACACACCAGAACCCCAAGCCTTTTTAAGATCGGGCACATGAAAGCGCAAAAGATTGTCTTTCACACACCGCGCCACCTTGCCGCGACCCGTCAATTCCAAATGCTTGACGACATGACGGGCCGAAAAGACATGCCCGACAAAACAGCGTTCAGGATCTTGCGGCTCGTCAACAGCCCCCGTCAACATCTCTCTTCTGGGAATCAGGACGACGTCACGACAAGCTGTCGTGAAAAGGGCTGCCTCGTGACTCGCTTGCAAGAAAGAGGTAACTTCCGGCCCATATTGTTCACGAGGAACCTCGCCGCTCAAAACAGAAAAAGCCTGATGGAGCAGCAAACTCTTCGGCCCGACGATATAATCACCAACCGGCGTCAAATCGAATGAAGCGTTCGGCACCGTGACACAATCAAGCCGTGCCGCCCGCAAAAGCTTTTGAGAATAGAGCTGAGCGGTAATTTTTTTCCCCATACCATCAACCCCGCGCTGGGGGTCCATATTCGATAAGGATGTAATTGTCGCCTTTTCCATGTCCATTCTCCTGCTTTAGCCTCCTGTGCGGATCAGTATGATCGCGGCGGGCTATGGCCGTGGGTCCCCCTGTCCATTACCGCGCCCCAAAAGGGCCAGTTGAACCCTGTTATGTACCTCGCTGAGTTTGGCCGTGTCGACGCTGTCAGGCACAATGATTTGCCCACCAGCCACCCGAACAACAACAGGAGGGGAGACAGGCGACGAGACTGCGCCTCGATTTTTTTGTGTGCTGTTGGGCCATGGCGCGCCACGCCCCCGAAATGGCCTAAAAAGGTCTTGAGGATCAACAGGCTTTAAGCGAAACAACAACTGACGGGCAACCTTGTGAAAAGGACGCCTCATCTGGCGAAAATACTTACGAAACATAACCTTTCCCCTTCTGTCAAACGAGAGTCGCTATCGCATAAAATGATTCATTTTATCCCAACGGTCCGATGAAAAAACCCGCTACGTCATCGCGAGGACCCCGCACTTGATGCGGGGGACGTGGCGATCCAGTCTGCCTTGCCGAAGCTGGAATCAGCGTAGGCAGGTCCCCAAGTTTCCAACAGGAGGACTGGGTTGCCGCGCTCCCTTCGGTCGCTCGCAATGACGAAGACGGCGCGACTCGTGATCCCTTTCATCGGGCGGTCGGTATTAGGCCGGTCGCTCAGACGCCGCAGGGCTTCGTTCCACAGGCGTCGTATCAATCGCCCGCGAAGTTTTAAACGAAAAAGGAAGGTATCTAATAGTTTCACCTCAATTAAAAAACCCGATGGTTGCCCATCGGGTTTTCTAATCTTAACTCTACTACGAAAAAAGCTTAGGCAGCTTCCTGCGCCGGAGCGGCCAAAATGGTGACCTTGCCACCGGCCTTTTCGACAGCTTCGATGGCCGAAGCGGAAGCCCCGGCAACTTCGATCGTGATCTTGGCCTTGATCTGGCCCTTGCCCAGCAAGCGCACGCCGTCGGCGGACTTGGAGACAACGCCGTTTTCCAGCAGCATATCTTCGGTGATCGTCGCCTTGGCGTCGATGCGGCCATCGTCAATGG
>JAQUHK010000030.1 GCA_028683655.1 Alphaproteobacteria bacterium | reverse complement strand
AGAGCAACAAGAGGACGAAGAGGGGCTGCGCGATCCAGAGCGGCGGCGATTATTGCGCCTTGGGCTGGCGGGGTTGCCTTTGGCTTCTCTGTTGCTGACGTGTCCCAAGGCCTTATGGGCGGCTACGGCTGACCCTTTGAAACCCATTATGGCCAAGACGGCACCTACCCCTTCTAGCAAACCGAAACCACCGCGTCTTTTGATGATTGATCCCGGCCATGGAGGCCATGATCCCGGGGCCATCGGGGTGTCGGGCTCGAAGGAGAAGGATATCGTTCTGGATATCTCACGCCGCATGGACGAGGTGGTTGCCAAGACGACCAGCGTGCGCGTCAAGCTGACGCGCGAGGAGGATGTGTTTATTCCGCTCTCTGACCGTGTGGAGATGGGGTGTGAGGCGCGGGCGGATTTGTTTGTCTCGATCCATGCGGATAGTGCGCCTAATCAAGGGGCGCGGGGGCTTTCGGCCTATACCTTGTCGGAGAAGGCTTCGGACCAGTTTGCCAGTTTGCTGGCGGACAAGGAGAATAAGGCCGACATGATGGGCGGGCTGTCCGTGCCGGTGCAGGACAAGGAGGTTGCGGCGATTCTCTTTGATCTGGCCGCACGGCGTACCCGCAACACGGCCCAGCGGGTCAAAGTCGGGTTTATCAAGGGGATCGGGCGGCGTTGGCAGCTTTTGGAACAGCCCATGCGCTCGGCCAATTTTGCGGTGCTGCGCTCGCCAGAGGTGCCGTCTTTGCTGGTCGAGACGGGCTTTTTGTCGAACAAGAGCGATGAGGCATTGCTTAAACTGCCTGAACAACGCCAGAAAATCGCCGAACTCATGGCTTCGGAGATCGGGTTTTTGCTGCGCAGTTCGTTGTTTGGTTAATGGGGGGATAGGTTCCCCCTCTCTTGCAAAATCTAAGACTTAGCGGAGCTAAGCCTAAGATTTTGCTTTCTCTCCCTCCGGGGGAGAGAAAATAAGAGGCTGAAAACGCAGAAAACGGCCTGAAACCGAGTTCGGGTTTGACTCTTGTTTGGGATGGCCCTATATACTGCGCTCTTTCGAAAGTTAAGTTCAGTGGAGTTCTACAGTGAAACGTACCTATCAACCCAGCAAGCTGGTTCGCGCTCGTCGTCATGGTTTTCGCGCCCGTATGGCGACCAAGAGTGGCCGTCAGGTCATTGCTCGTCGTCGTGCTCAGGGTCGCAAGAAGCTCTCGGCCTAAGGAATCGGGGGCTGCGTCATGCGTGATGCCGCTCCTGCTTTGCGTGTTTTAAAGAAACGAAGCGCGTTTTTAGCTGTCGCTGCCCACCGGAAAAGGTGGGTGACGACGGCTTTTGTCGTTCAGGCTGCGCCACAGGTTTCGGGCGGCGACGGTGAGCCGGAGGGCGAGTCGGTCCCTGTGATCGGGCTTGGGCTCACGACCAGCAAGAAGATGGTCGGCAAGAAAGCTGTCGATCGTAACCGCGCACGCCGCAGACTTCGGGCACTGGCGCGTGAATACCTTCCCCTTTGGGCCCAGACGGGGCATGATTATGTGCTGATAGCACGTAAGGATGCGCTGACGCTCGATTATGAGCGGCTCAAGCGCGATTTGCGCTGGGCTTTGGGCAAGATGGGGCTGGGGAGGGATTGACGAGCGATGATCGCGGGGATTCTGCGGGGCTTGATTTGGATTTACCGGCATAGTTTGTCCGCTTTTATGGGGCGGCAGTGCCGGTTTATGCCGACTTGCTCGGCCTATGCGGATGAGGCGATCAAGCTGCACGGCGCGTGGAAGGGGAGCCTTTTGGCTCTGCGGCGCATCGGGCGGTGTCATCCTTGGGGCGGCAGTGGTTATGACCCTGTGCCACCTGTAGAGCCGACTTTGTCGAATAAGGATTGATCCGTCGCCTGAAAAATGGGATACCCATTTCGCCTTGGCCCTGCCTTGTGAAGGCGGCCCTGTTCCCACGAAAGTATGCTTGAGAGACCATGGATAACACCAATTTCGTTACCGCTGTCGTTTTGTCTGTGCTGATTTTGGTCGGCTTTCACTTCATGTATGAAAAGCCGATGCTTGAGCGCGAGCAGCATTTGGCGGCTCTTGAGAAGAAAGAACAAGAGATCAAGGCTCAGCCAGCGGCTCCCGTTGTGGCGCAGCCCCCGCGTGAGCGGCAGGTTGTTGTTGCCGAGACCAAGCGCGTGCGCATCGAGACGCCGGAGCTTCGCGGGTCCATCAATTTGAAGGGCGCGCGTCTGGACGATCTGGAACTGGTCAAGTATCACGAGACAGTTGATCCGGCATCGCCCGAGATTGTTCTGCTTTCCCCCGCCGGATCAGAGGCACCGAATGCGCCTTATTATACGTCGCTTGGCTGGCTTTCCTCGACAGCGGGGCTGGCTTTGCCGACCGACCAGACCGAGTGGAAGGCTGAGGACGGCGTGCTGTCCGTTGACAAGCCCGTTCGCCTGACTTGGGACAATGGACAGGGGCTGACGTTCGAGCGGACAATCTCGCTTGACGAGAATTTCATGTTCTCGTTCACGGATCGCGTGAAGAACACGGGCAGCGATACGGCGACGCTTTATCCCTATGGCTCGATCACGCGGCAGGGGATGCCCCGCACCGATGGGACCTATGTGCTGCATGAGGGGCCGATCGGCGCGCTGGGCGGTGCTTTGAAGGAATACAAATACAAGACGCTGGCGGAAGACAAGAAAATCGCAATTGAAAGCGATGGCGGCTGGCTGGGGATCACCGACAAATACTGGCTGGTGAGCCTGATCCCGTCGAAGGATGAGAAAATCCTTGCCGGATTCTCGTTCGAGCATGAGGGGGACGAGGCGGAAAAGGAACGTGGCACCTATCAGGTCGATTTTCGTGGCACGCCCGTTTCGCTGGCTCCCGGAGCCAGCAGCGAACGGACAGTGCGCCTGTTCGCCGGAGCCAAGCGCGTTTCCTTGCTCGACGATTATGAGAAGAAGTATGACATCACGCTTTTTGATCGCGCGATTGATTTCGGCTGGTATTACTTCCTGACCAAGCCGTTTTTGTATCTGCTCGACTTCCTGAACTCCAAGACCGGCAATATGGGGATTGCGATTGTGCTCTTCACAATTGCGCTGAAGCTGCTCACGCTGCCGCTCTCGCTTAAGTCTAGCCGCTCCATGGCCAAGATGCGCACAATCCAGCCAGAGATGAAGAAGTTGCAGGAACGCTTTAAGGATGATCGCAACAAGCTTGGCATCGAGACGATGGAGCTTTACAAGCGCGAGAATATTCATCCCATGTCCGGCTGTTTCCCGATCCTGATCCAGATCCCGATTTTCTTTGCGCTGTACAAGGTGCTTTATGTCGGCATCGAGATGCGGCACGCGCCTTTGTTCGCGTGGATCAAGGATATGTCGGCACCTGATCCGACTTCTGTGCTGACTTTCTTTGGCGCGGTTGATTTCAGCTTGATTCCGCATATCGGCGTTTGGCCGATCCTGATGGGGATCAGCATGTTCGTGCAGCAGAAGATGACGCCTCAACCCACGACGGATAATTCACAGGCCCAGTTCCTTCAATGGCTGCCGCTTATCTTCACGTTCATGATGGGCAATGTCGCCGTCGGGTTGATTTTTTATTGGACCGTCAGCAACCTTCTGGGAATTATCCAGCAATGGTATATCAACAAGAAGGTGTTTGGCGCGGCGGGAGTGAAATAGCTTATGGAGGATGTGCGCCGTTTCTTTGCCCAGTCTTGCGACTTTGTTTTGGCGGCGGCGCAGCCGGAGCATTTTGGCTCGATCACCGTTGATTTGCCAGAGGTCGCTTTCTGGGGGCGCTCGAACGTCGGCAAGTCTTCGCTGATTAATGCGATCACGGGGCGCAAGAATCTGGCGCGAGCTTCGAACACGCCCGGACGGACGCAGCAGATTGTGTTCTTCAATATGGCGGGGCGGCTTCTCTTTGCCGACCTGCCCGGCTATGGCCACGCCAAGGCCCCGAAGGTCGAGGTCAACAAGTGGAACAGCTTCATCCGCTATTACCTCAAGACGCGCTTGCGGTTGCGCTGTGTCATTCTATTGATTGATGCGCGGCACGGCGTGAAGGCGAACGATCACGAGATGATGACCTTCATGGACAAGATGGCCGTGAACTATCAGGTCGTGCTGACCAAAGCCGATCAGGTGCGCGGCAGCGATCCGGCGGCTTGTGTAGCGGAAGTCGAGGCCCAGCTTAAAAAGCATCCGGCGGCGCGCCCCACGGTCATGCTCACCAGCTCGGAAAAAGGGCTGGGCATCGACGAACTACGCGCCTTTTTGGTCGAACTGGCCGCAATGGGTTAGAATGCCGTCTTTTATCCTGTTTGGTTAACGGCCAGTGGAAATCCTTTCGTGGCGTGACTTTGGGCTGCTTTTTTGCTAAAATGACCCTAGCTTCGGTCGCGTACCGAACGCATCACAGAAACCCACAGGTGATTGCCATGATGTCTTTTTTCAAGAAAGCTTTGTCTCCTTTCCGCCGCGTTGGTCAAGAGACCGCCGTGCCGACCGCTCCTTCGATAGCCTCACGTATCGCGGCGGCGAGTGCGGTTGTTGTCTTCGCGCTTCCCGCCGTTGGGTTTGCTCGGGATAATGTGGAATACCGCGTTGAAGCCAAGCGTTGGGGCGAGGTTGAAACTTCTTATCGTGACCCTTATGGCAATCGGTTGGGGAGGACACAGCGCGTTGTTCCCGGTGGGACAGTCGAGACGCAGTGGGGGAGAACGAATTATCAGGCGCAGCCTTACGGTCGGAAGGATCGTTGTGCTCCCGGTGAGAGGAAGATTTGGGTTAAAGATGGGCACGGCAACGTGTATCCCTCATGCAGTGGCCAACTTAGGTGGCAAACTCCGCCCCAATATGTTCCTGACAATTAATTCATGATTCATTGACAACGATTTTAAAATTATAAGAGAGGCCCCATGTCATTTTTAAAAGCAGCCACAGAAATTGGGTGGCGCGTGCGACAAACGCCTGCGGCACGTTGTTGTTCGACTGTATTGATTGCTGCGACCCTATCCGCGGCTCTTTCAGGCTGCGTTTCTGGTGGATGGGTAGAGACAAGCTATTCAGGCCCGCCGCCCGAGGGTGTTGCAGAGCGGTATTATGACGCATGGGGGCGTAAGTGCACAGTTGTCGTGACTGATGAGTGGGGCAATGCTGTTTGCGCCGATAACCGCGAAGAGGATCGTTGGGGAAGAGATCATCACAATCATCGTCGCGACCATCGCGATCAGTATGACCATCGCGATCAGCACGATGATTGGTGGTATAAAAAGAATCAAGAAGATAACCGTTATGATGACCGTCGTTTTGAAGACAGTCGTCGCCAAGACCCGCCGGAAAAATGGAAGCAGGACGGACCACAAGAAAACAAGCAGCGCGACGAAGTGCGCCGTGAG
Organism: Alphaproteobacteria bacterium; assembly: GCA_028683655.1. Classification (GTDB taxonomy): domain Bacteria; phylum Pseudomonadota; class Alphaproteobacteria; order UBA9219; family UBA9219; genus UBA8914. The sequence continues at coordinate 13,958 of JAQUHK010000030.1, read as the reverse complement.
CAGACCGAGCGTTCAGATTGGAGACATCCTGACCAGAACTCGCGTCAAGAAAGGAAACAAGACGGGCCACAAAAAAATCAGCAGCGTGATCGTGTGCGCCTTGAGGGAGCCGAGCGTCCGGATTGGAGACAGCTTGACCAGAAACCGTATCCCGCGCCTGATGGAAATGGTTGGCGTAGATAAAAGGAGCTTTGGTTTTTTATGAAGAAAGTTTCAGTTCCCACTATTTTTGCTTTGATGCTTTGCGCTGGCTTGTCGGCCTGTGCTATGCCGCAGGAGCGCATTGCGACGCATGAAGTTTGGCCAGATGGGAAACCAGTGCCGCGTAACTCGGCTGATATCGTTGCCGATCATGATGCTCGCAATAATCCGCCACCGCCTGAGCCGTATCGCGGAGGGGGTGAGATTATTGACGTCGGCGGTTATAATAGTGGTTGGCTGCCCGGTGATAATGTTGACATTTTTTATCAGGATCACAACCGCTTCAATATGCACTTTGACTTGTAGGGAAGCGCATTAATCTGTTAGGTAGAATCACCCTCCTGAAAGCGCAGGGTGGTTTGTTTCTCCTTAAATAGAGTTCTTGCATAACATGAAAAGAAAAAAGAAATGGGATGCCAGCCTTCGCTGGCATGACATGGTTTTTGGGAAATATATACGCTTCGTACTTCAAAAGTTGGTGCTGTGAGATAAAAACCTGTGTCATTCCCGCGAAAGCGGGAATCTATCTGTTGACGTTATCCCTTGGGATGAACATGGATCCCCGCTTTCGCGGGGATGACGCCATTTTTAAGCATCGCCCCCAACCCTTGTAGAGCGATGAGTATAGTATCTTTAATCCTAAACTGTCACCCCAGCGAAGGCTGGGGTCCCATTTGGTTTCTTTTTCATAAGGCTATCGTTCGTTATGCAAGAGGTCTAATATAAAATGATCTAGATTGGTTCTGCTGTGACACGTCCGCGCCGTCCTTTTCGTAAACCTACGCCAGAGCGGCTTGCAAATGCCGCGCTTTTTTATCTGGGCCGTTATGCGGCATCCGAGGCGAGTTTGCGCCGTGTCCTTGACAACAAAATCCGTCGCGCCTGTCTGGTCGATGCGGCTTTTGCCGCCGATCATGCGGCGCAAGAGGTTTTGCGCAAAGCGATTGAAGAGATCATCGCGACGCATCGCCGCACGGGCGTTTTGAACGATGCCGCCTATGCCGAGATGAAGGTGCATAGTCTGCGCCGCTCTGGCAAAAGTGCGCGGCTGATCACGCAAAAGCTGGCTCAAAAGGGCGTTGGCGCAGCGCATATCGAGGCGGCCTTGGTGCTGGAAGAGGGAGAGGAGCCTCGCGAGGCCGATCTGGCCGCCGCACAGGCACTGGCGAAGAAACGGGGGCTGGGGCCCTATCGGCGAGCTTGCGCGGCTGGGCAGGCAGGGGATCGCGAAAAAGAGCGCAAACGCGCTGTCCGCGAGGTCTCGACTCTGGCGCGGGCTGGCTTCCCTTTTGATATTATTCGCGAAGTTCTGGGGGCCGAGGCGGCGGAAAGCGTTGAAGATGAAAGTTTAACCGCTTGACAGGACAGGCTGTTTTGGGGATATATACGCGCCTTGGTGTCCTTAAAGCGGCTTGCCTGACAAAGGGCAGGCCCTCTTTGTTGGAGGAGCCTTCTTTTCTGGTGTGGCGGTCGTAGCTCAGTTGGTAGAGCTCTCGGTTGTGGTCCGAGTTGTCGCGGGTTCGAGTCCCGTCGATCGCCCCAGTTTCAGGGGTTCCTTAAGAAATCAGCTCAGGCGTGTTAGCCGTTGGTAGAGCAACCAAATCTTGGCTGTGTTGTGGTCCGAGTAGCCCGTGGGTTCGAGTCCCGTCGATCGCCCCAGTTTCAGGGGGTTCCTTAAGAAATCAGCATATTCCTAAACAAAACGGGTCATGCCGGCGAAGGCCGGTATCCAGGAGCCGCGTGTCCACGCGGCATAAGACTCATCAAACCCAGCCGTTTGAGACGAGCGGAAGGTTAGGGACTGGATCCCCGCTTTCGCCGGAATGACCCTTTTTATATAACCCGAGTTATGGGTTTGTTTGGAGATTATAGTTCTCCCCCCTGGCGGGGGAGAAAGCAAAATCTTAGGCTTACGAAGTAAGTCTTAGATTTTGCAAGAGTGGGGGTAAGGGGCAGCATCGCCTTACCCCCTCACCGGTAAAAACTATGGACTTAGCTTGCGCTAAGCCCAAGTTTTTCCATCCTCTCCCGCCGAGGGGAGAGGAACAGCAACCCATTATTCGGGTTATATACGACATCCCCAACTTTTGAAGTGTGAGCAGTATACCAACCCGTGAATGAAAAGACTCACGATCTCTATAACGTCAATCGCGAGGACCCCGCACTTGATGCGGGGGACGTGGCGATCCAGTCCCCAATCTTCAAGCAGGAGGACTGGATTGCTTCGTCGGCCAAAGCCTCCTCGCAATTGTAGTTGTGGGGTAGTTCATTCGCGGGTTGGTATCACGCAAAAACTTTGTCGAACTTTGCTCTTGCAAAAAACGTTGGGCATGAAAGTGTTTTAAATCAATAGGTTAGTTGTACCTCTCGATTTTGAGAAAGTCTACATAAATCAGCAAGTTAGCCGAAAAAGACTCCCGAACAGACCCGCGAACGTACCAAATGACGGCTCAGCTGCGTCACAGGCCCCGTTTTTGGCCCTGATCGTCGATTCTAAACAGCTTTTTCTAAATCGAAAGCAGGGGCTCCTTTTGAAAATAATACAGGGCCGTTTACAGGCCTTTCCTCATGCTATACTCACCTTTTCGATGCGTTTATGACGACGCCTGAAAAGCTTTTGAAGGGAGAGCCTATGTCAGAATGGTTATATTTAGTTGGAAGTGTTGCTCACAACCAAATGGCAGACAAGTACACGGGGGCCCCCACCGCACAGAATGTCGATCCTGATAGCGTTGTCGTTACCTCCATGGGCCGCGATATTGCAGGAAACAGAGTCTGCCTGTTCACCGTCACCCCGGACCGACAGCTTCTTGAGCACTGGAACGGTGGCGAGAACATCGTTGTGCACGTTTCCGAAGCGAACGGATTTTCAGATGTCACGACGCTTCCTTCTTCTTTGGGTCAGGCTTATCAGCCTCATTTCACGCCGGATCGATTGCTTGTTTCCAATCAAGTCTCGCTTGCGCCAGCGGGAGCCTTGGCTGTTGTCAGCGACGAAGTTTTCACGCTGTCTCACGTCCGTCCGGTCCTTGCCGATTGCTTAAATCCGAAAAATACGCTTGAGTCTGTCGTCCGCGGCGGAGTCGTTATAGCGGCGCATGATGCCCAAGGCGCATCGGCCATGATTGTGATTCCCCAAATGCCTTTGAGCTTACGCAACCGGATGAAGGGTGAGGCTTGCTATTGCGCGACGCGCGTGGCGGGTCTTCAGGTGGTGCCGGAGCCGGAGCAAATGGACCGGATTTCAAAGGCCGTGGGAGGCTCTCATCGTCCGGCTTGCCAGCGTCTTATCGTTGCCTCTGACATCAAACCGACCTTTGGCGGCGGGGTCTCGTAACCACCAACGCGTGGCTTTTCTTATCAGGCGTTTCATGCTTAAACAAACGGCATGAAACGCCTTTTTTCTTTGATTAAAATCCTGTTCGGACTCGCTCTTGGGGGCGGGCTTTGTGCTGCGCTTGTTGTGCGGCTGGGCTTGTCGACGGCGGATGGGGCGCGGCTTTGGGACGGGGTGTCGTGGCCGTCGGTGCTGGGCGTGCTGGCTCTGACGCACCTTTTGGCGTGGAGCGGGGCGCACAAGTGGGCTCTGTGGTCGCGGGCCCTTTATTGTAATAGGCAGGCGGGGGAGGAGACTGCGCCTCCGTCCGGTTCCTGTTTCCGTGCGATGGTGGTGCAGAGTTGGGCCGGACAGTTTGTGCCGCCGAGCCTTGCTATTATTCTGGGGCGTGGGATGGCGGATCGCCAGCAGGCCTCCTTTAAGCGCGGGGTACTGAGCGGGACGCTGGATCAGGCGATGGAGTTTTTGTTCCTGTGCGCGATCCTTCCGGCGGGCGTGGGCGTTCTCTGGTTCGGTTGGGGGGGCGATCTTTTCTTCATTCTTTCGATTTGTGGCGTCTGTTTGGCGGCGTTGTTCGTTTATCTGGTGGCCTATCATGCGCGGCGCGGGTGGTGCGCGTTTTTGCCGTCCTTGATGCTGTGGTCCGTTTTGCGTGTGGGGTTGACGGTGGCGCGGCTGGTGCTGGGGGCTCCGGCACTGGGGCTGCCGATTGATCTTTTGGCGATTGCGGCGGCCTCGCCCGTCGTGGCGTTGCTCGCCCTGATCCCGCTGACGCCCGGTAATCTGGGGCTGGCGGAGTGGGGCTGGGTCGGTGTTCTTTCGTTTGCCGGAACGCCAGCGGCTCAGGCGGGATTGCTCGCGCTCGGCTTTCGTGTTCTTGTTCTTGTCGCTCAAACGCTTTTGTTGATCGGGAGTGAAGTCTATGTCCTCTATCGCCGTTCGTCCGCTTTTGTGGAACCGTCACGCGCTCCTGACCTGTGAGGAGATGCGCCAAGCCGAGACGTTGAGCTGCGCGCGCGGGACGCATGGGTTTTATGACCTTATGCGCGTGGCTGGAGCCGCCGTCGCGCGCGCCGTGGTTGAGAGGTTCGATCCGTGCCGCGTGCTGGTTTTGTGTGGAACAGGGAATAACGGCGGCGATGGCTATGTCGCCGCCACGATTTTGCGGCAGGCGGGGTGGCCGGTGCATGTGAGTGCGTTGGGGGCTGCCACGACTGACGAGGCGCGAAAGGCTGCCGAGGCGTGGGGCGAGGCTCCCTTGCCGTGGTTGCCGGAGTTGCTGGACGAGGCGGACCTTGTTGTGGATGCTTTGTTCGGGACGGGGCTGACGCGGCCTTTGGAAGGCGCGGCAGCCGGGATGGTCAAGGCGGTTGGTGCCAGCGGCCTGCCGGTCGTCGCGGCTGATATGCCCAGCGGCATGAACGGGGATACGGGAGCGGTGATGGGCTGTGCGATCAAGGCGCGGGCGACGGTCACCTTCTTCCGTAAAAAGCGCGGGCATGTGCTGATGCCCGCCAAGGCCTACTGCGGTGAAGTGGTGGTGGCGGACACAGGCCTATTTCCCGATGTGCTGGATCAAGTAAAACCGCTAATTGCCGAAAATAATATCGCAATAACGCTCCCGTTTTATCCAAAGCTTGAACTTGATGCCCATAAGTACAAGCGGGGTCATGTTTTGGGGCTGGGCGGGGCGGTCTTGACGGGCGCGTCGCGGCTGGCCGCGCGGGCGGTGCAGCGGATGGGGGCGGGGCTGGTGAGCCTTGCGGTGCCGCATGCGGCTTGGTCCGTTTATGCGGGGGCTCTGGAAAGCGTGATGGTGCAGCCGTGGCAGTCGGTGCAGGAAGCCCAAGAAAAGGTGGAAAACCCAAAGGTTACGACGCTTTTTGTCGGGCCTGGATTAGGTTTGGGGCCACAGAGCCGCGAGCTTGTGCTGGCGGCTTTGGCTACAAAGAAACCCTGCGTTTTGGATGCGGATGGATTGATGGTTTTCGAAGGCGAATCGCGGTTGCTGATCGATTCGCTGCATGAAAACTGCGTGATTACCCCTCATGAGGGCGAATTTGGGCGTCTTTTTGGCGCATTGTCGGGCGAAAAAGCAGGGAAGGTGGCTCAAACAGCCTTTATCGCAGGGCAAACAGGCTGCGTTGTGCTTCATAAGGGGGCGGATACGGTCATTTCCAGCCCTGACGGGGTCACGCTGGTCAACACGAATGCGCCGCCTGTTTTGGCGACAGCCGGAGCGGGCGACGTGCTGGCGGGTATGATCGCCGGAGCCATGGCTGGGGGCATGCCGCCTTTTCTTGCGGCAGGTTTTGCGGCTCATCTCCATGGGCGTGCGGGACAAGTCGCTGGTCGTGGCCTGATCGCCGAGGATTTGATTGCGCTTTTGCCGTCCCTGCTGAAGGCGTTATAGTTAAGAACAGGCCGTTTTCTTGCCGATGACTTTCTTTATCGGCGCGAATCGCAAAGACGACTTGTCAAGCTCGTTTGAATGTGTCCTAATGTTCCCGTCTTTTCGCGGGAGGATAAGGGAAGCCTATGATTTTGGGCGCACTGACAAGCTACAGGACACCATCGGTCGAGGTCGGCGCTTCATACCGCCGTACCGTGTCGTCCGCTTTTGTCGAGACGGCTCAGGTCCTTGAAGTCGCGGAAGACAAGCTCGGCATCCCCCATGTTCGTTTCCAGCTTCGGGTGGCCCGTGGGGCCTGCTCTCCGACGGTTGAAGTCCGCACTTTGTCGCTTGAGGCCTTCCAAAGCCGCTTTAAGGACCGCATCCGCGATAAACATTGAGCAGCTCTTTCGGGAAAGAATGCTCTCGCACAAAAGCTTTGCGCTTTGCCTAAAATCCCTTTAAAGAAAACCACCTGTTCCTTGGGTGCGGATGTGGCGAAATTGGTAGACGCGCTGGATTTAGGTTCCAGTGACGAGAGTCGTGGGGGTTCAAGTCCCTTCATCCGCACCATAACACAAGCTGCCCGTAGGGCGGGGGCTGTTTACTATGCCCTGCGTGCTTCGGAAATTGGTGCCGTTGGACAAAAGTGAGTCATTCCCGCGAAAGCGGGAATCTTTATGTTGAAGGCATCTCTTGCGATAACGGTAGATCATTGTCTTCGCAGGGATGACGCTTTCTTTTGTAGGGCCATGCTGCTGCTTTAGTGTGAACAATGTGGAAGTGCCGCGTTTGTAATCCCCACAGGGTTAAGCCATGAAAGACACGTCTCGGATAGATTTTGCCAATACACTGCGCGGTTTTGCGGCGATTGCGGTCGTTATATCGCATTACTATGGCGTGTTCTGGCAAGCGCGCGCGGCGGTTGGCACGCTTCTGACGGTGCCGGAGTTGCCGATCGATGCCGTTCCAACGCCGCTCTATATTAATTGGATCAATCAGATTCCGTTGATAAATTGGGGCTGTTATGGTGTGGCCCTGTTCTTTCTGATCAGCGGTTTTGTCATACCCTTTTCACTCTATTCCCTCAACGGTGCGGGATTCTTGGTCAATCGGTTGCTGCGTATCGTGCCAACCTATGTCGCGGGCTTTTCTCTGACTTTGCTGGCGATTGGCGCAGGGGTTCACTATTTTGATAAGCCATGGCCTTTTGAGCTGCGAAACATCTTGATCCATTATATTCCTGGTCTTCGTGATCTGATGGGCGTGCCATCTATTGATGGCATTATCTGGACGCTAGAGATCGAAATGAAGTTTTATGTTTTATGCGCTTTGTTTGTCGGGTGGTTTAAGCGGAATTCGATAAAAGTTTTTATTCTACCGCTCATTCTTTTTATTCTGGCCCTTTGGGTCACGCGTCACCTTCCCTTTTTAGGTCATATTCGGTTGCCTTATTTGGACAAGGTTGCTGCGCACTATATGCTAAGTTCCCAGTATATCATCTTCATGTTTATTGGCGTTTTCTTCCACTATCTGCACCAAGGCCGACTGGCAGCGGATAAAGCCATTTTAGGTGTAGGCGGCCTGTTTGCCTGTTTTGCTCTTCATTGGTGGAGTGGTCCGTATGCGCCCCATATGTACCAGATGTGGAGCTATGCCTTCGCGCTGCTGACCTTTTCCTTTGCTTTTTCGTTCCAGCGGTTTTTTGCCTCGAACCGGATCTTTGATTTCTTTGCGAATATCAGCTATCCGCTTTATGTCGTTCACGGGGTTGCGGGGTATGCCTTGTTGCGTATAGCCCTTGATTACGGTTTAAAGGCTTGGCAGTCCTTGCTCGGCGTCACGGTCGTGGCGATTGCCTGCGCGTGGTTGGTCCATGTGTTGGTCGAGATGCCGACGCGGCGACTGGGCAAGTATTTGGGGAAAAAGGTCACCGAAAGGGTTAATGCGCCCTCTTTGCCGTGTTTTAAGCGGTTTTCAAGGGCAAACATTTAACATTGCGCCTCCTTTGGGTAAGATGGTAAGTATCGCGCTCTCGTGCCGTCTGCGCAGGCGCAGGCGGATGGGGCAGGATGGAAGAAACGAAAAGGATTTCAATATCATGACGCAGGTTAAGGAAAAGACGAACAAGGGACTTTCGCGCGCCTATACGATCACGGTGCCGCAGGCGGATTATCAGGCCGCTCTTGTTAAGCGTCTTCAGGAAATTGGCAAGAAGGCAAAGATTCAAGGGTTTCGCCCCGGCAAAGCACCGCTTGAGCTGATCCGTCAGCGTTTTGGCACCGAGGCCGAGAGCGATGTCGTTGATCGTTTGATCAATGAGTCCGTGGACAAGGCCTTGAACGACAACAAGCTGCGCCCCGCGATGCAGCCCAAGGTCGATGCGCTGGTTTACGGCGAAGACAAGGACATGAGCTTTGATCTGGAAGTCGAAGTGCTTCCCGAAGTGAAGCCGATGGATTTCGGCAAGCTGGCTTTTGAGCGTCAGGTCGCCGACGTGGCCGACAAGACCGTTGACGAAGCGATTGAACGTATTGCCAAGTCGATGCGCAAGGCTGAGGTGATCACCGAAAAGCGTGCCGCCAAGATCGGTGATACGGCTGTGATTGATTTTGACGGCACCGTTGATGGCGTCGCCCATCCCGGCATGAAGAGCGAGAGCCACAGCTTAGAGTTGGGGTCCAAGTCTTTCATCGAAGGGTTTGAAGACCAGATCGTCGGCATGAAGGTCGGCGAGAAGAAGGATATCAAGGTCACGTTCCCCGCCGAGTATCACGCTGCGCATTTGTCTGGCAAAGAGGCCGTGTTCGCGGTCACGCTGAACGAGATTCGCGCGCACAAGCCGGTCGAGATCAACGATGCGCTGGGCAAGGAAATCGGTTTCCCGTCGCTTGAAAAGCTGCGCGACCGGATCAAGAGCGATATCTCAAACAACTATGCCCAAATCTCGCGCACAGTGCTTAAGCGCGAGTTGATGGACAAGCTGGCCGAACACCATGATTTCGAGCTTCCGGTATCGATGGTCGAGAACGAGTTCAATAACATCTGGGCGCAGCTTCAGCAGGACAAGGCGCAGGGCCGTATGGACCCCGACGAAGCCAAGAAGAGCGAAGACGATCTCAAGAAAGAATATCGCGATATCGCCGTGCGCCGCGTTCGTCTGGGCCTCTTGCTCGCGCATGTGGCTGAAGCCAACAAGATCGAGGTCACGCCGAACGAGTTACGTAATGCCATGATGGCCGAAGCCCGCCGTTACCCGGGGCAGGAAAAGGCTGTGGTTGAATACTATACCAAGACTCGTGGGGCCGTTGAACAGCTCCGTGCGCCGATCCTTGAAGAAAAGGTCGTCGATTTCATTATTGGCAAGGCCAAGGTGACCGACAAGACCATCGATGCCGACAAGCTTTTGAAGCTGCCGGAAGAGATGGATTAACCTTTACCTTTAAAAGTAAAAGACCAAAAAACCGCTCCAAAGCCTTCTTTGGGGCGGTTTTTGTTTACTTCGGGGTGAAAGTAATTCTCTTTCATGTGTTCCCGTCATATTAAGTCGATTGTTCCTTAACCCGAGTTATGGATTGCTGTTCCTCTCTCCTCAGGTGGGGGCTATAGCGGTGAACGCAACCCATTATTCGGGTTTCTTAAAGTTAGTTTGGAGGTCGTATGTCAAATTCTGTTATTCTCGAAAGTAAAGGACTTATTTGGACAACTTGTTTGCCCGATATACCGGAAGGCAAGCCTTATTATATTGCTATCAAGATGTTCCTAGGTGATAAAGTGCGCAAACTTTATGCTGACCCGTCCGCCGCTCCCCACCTTTATGCCACGACGCCGGATGACTTAACGGGAACACCAGAAAAGCGCCGGAAAATTATCGAGGTTGTGCCTGATAAATGTAATACGCTCGTTGCAAGTCATGAGCCGACAAACGGCCATATCTATCACCATAAAATCAGACTGATGGATACCGGCGACATGCTGTATTTATTCCCGGACCTTAAGCGGGCGCAAGAGCCGGCCTTGAGGGCTGTCTATCAGACGAAAAAGAAACGCTTTGCCAACAGCTGGATAGCAATCGCGTTGGATTCACGTTACAGCAAGAAGGGGTCGGAAGCGATTATATGCTTCAGTCGCCTTGGAAATGAATTCTGGTCTCGCGATACGGGCTGTGTTCACCAAGTGGAGAGTCTACAGTTTTCTGTGCCGCAACGTCTGGGATGGGCCTCACTTGGACGCATGCTAATGCGGCTGGGTTGTGCAGGATAAGCGAGGCTTCATGTTTTTTCAACGAACTTTATCTTTTAAGAGTCGTTTCTGGCATTTTTCGCCAGACCAGAATGTCTTGTCGCAGTATGGTCTGTATGCCAGACGGTAGCCACCTTCTTTGTCTGAAGAAGGGGGTAAGCCGCTCTATCCCTGTTTCAAGATAAAGCATCCTGAAATCATGAAATACCAGAGTGCAAACGATCCCGCGCCATTAGGGTATGCGAGCTCGATTCATGCCATGTTTCGTCAAAATAACTTCCAGATGCTTTGCGACCATACGCCAATGAGTGAAGGTGGCTTCTGGATTTGCCGACAGGACGAAGCAGGGCAAGAGCAAGCTGTGCTAGAGGTTCGTCTTATGACCGGTGTTGTCGAGGCTTATTATCTGTGGTCGATGGAGAACGAGCAGAAAAGCCGTTCTCGCCGTCTCTTTAAGCTGAATGAAAGAGAAATCATGATCTCTTTGGAGCGAGGGGCCTCCGCCTTTCCTGATTTCGTCCGTAATTCATGCAATATTATGGTTTTTATTGGGAAACATGTGTCTTCGATGGGGCGCCGCGTGAATGTTGTTTTCCCAGACCAAACAGCCGTGATTGTTCAAAGGGGGACGCAGGAAATCCTTTACGCTACGCCCAAGGCGCAGACGATGGGGATTTATGCCAGCAGATCCTTCGAGCGTTTGGCCAATATCCCAGTTTAGTTTATACCTCTCGCCTTTCAAGAGGTGAGTTTAGCCCAACAGGTTTCTTTCTTCCGCCATCGGGAAAGCCGGATCAGGGCGGAAGGGGTGCCCTTCGTGATGCGCGATCTTGGCCTCGCACAGATTATACAGAGGGCTGAGGTAGAAGCTGGCTTTTCTGGCTGTGTGCAGAACTTTACCGGTTAGGTCCCTGTCGCCTGCTTTTGTTGCCGCAACGGCGATGTGCAACAGGATATGGATGGCCTTGGTGTGGGTGTCGCTATACGTGACCTTCTCAGAAGATATTGCAGGTTTGCGGGGAAAGGCGCAGATGAGGGCTCGTGCGCCTGTGGCCGCCCTTTCAGCGAGCGTGAAGGCTGCCGTGATCTGGTTCCGGTTCAGGAGGCTTAGGGCCTGCCCAGCTGCGGCGGCGACCAAGCTGTGTCTGCGACCTGCCGATAGGGTGGCGGCGAGACGGGGTGTCGGGCGGACGAGGAAAAGGTGCGGTTCTTGGGGGGGTGTTTGGCCGTCACGACGGTTGAGGGTCGAGCTAAAAGTGGAATCAAGCGTATTAGCTACAGGTACAAACATCGCTCTCCTTAAATGTTTCTTTTAAAAAGCACGCCTGACTATACCTTTTTGCAGCGCAGCATTCAAGTTCTTGCCTGTTTTTTTATTTTCACTATTCTGATCAAGGGTAAAACGATTATTGCTCTTGATCCCCTTTAAGACTCTGCTATGGTTAATCGTCCTTGCTGTTCAGGGCAGGGCGCGTCGCTGAGACGGTTCTCGGCGCTAACGTGAAAGAGACAAACCATGACAGCCTTCTTCAAGGTGTCCGATGGACGCATTGTGGCAGAAATGCCCACCCACTTCCCCCGCATTGAAAGACTACCCCCTTACGTTTTCAGCATTACAAGCGCGCTGAAGATGCAGGCGCGTCGCCGAGGCGAGGATATTATCGACTTCGGGATGGGCAACCCCGATGGCCCCACGCCCCAGCATATCGTGGACAAGCTGATCGAAACGGCCAAGCGTGGCGATACGCACGGCTATTCGATGTCCAAGGGCATTCCCCGCCTGCGCCGCGCGATCTGTAACTGGTACAAAACGCGCTATGATGTCGATCTCGACCCCGAATGCGAGGCGATAGCAACCATCGGTTCCAAAGAAGGCATTGCGCATCTGATGCTGGCGACGCTGGATCGCGGCGACTGCGTTCTGGTGCCTAATCCTTCCTATCCGATCCATATCTATGGCCCCGTGATTGCGGGCGCAGATATTATCCAAGTGCCGCTTATTCCGGGTGTGGACTTTTTCGAAGAGCTTGAAAAAGCCATCCGCATGCGCATTCCAAAGCCGAAGATGCTCATCATCAACTTTCCGGCGAACCCGACGGCGCAGTGTGTCGAGCTTGACTTTTTTGAGCGCATCGTCGCGCTGGCCAAAGAGTACGGCATCTATGTCGTGCATGATCTGGCCTATGCCGACATTTGCTTCGATGGCTGGAAGTGCCCCAGCATTCTGCAAGTCAAGGGCGCGAAGGACGTGGCGGTCGAGTTTTTCACGCTCTCGAAAAGCTATAACATGGCTGGTTGGCGCATGGGCTTTATGGTCGGCAATAAAACCCTTGTCCATGCTCTGGAGCGGATCAAGGGCTATAACGACTATGGCACCTTCACGCCGATTCAGGTGGCCTCTATCGCCGCGCTTGAGGGGCCGCAAGATTGCGTGCATGACATCTGCGCCAAGTACGAAAGCCGTCGCAACGTGCTGGTCAAGGGCTTGCACGATGCGGGCTGGCAGGTCGATAAGCCCAAGGCGGCGATGTATATCTGGGCGAAGATACCGGAGCCGTACGCGCATCTTCGTTCGCTTGAGTTTTCCAAACTCCTGATGGCTGAAGCCAAAGTCTCGGTCGCTCCCGGAATCGGCTTTGGCGAGTTCGGCGACGATCACGTCCGCTTTGCCATGATCGAGAACGAAGAGCGTTCCCGTCAAGCCATCCGTGGCATCAAAGAGATGTTTAGGAAGGGCAGGGGGGCCGTTTGAACTGAAGCGCAAACGGCTGCGCAAGAAAAAAGAAGGGGTCTCTTCGCAATAAATAGGTGCGTCCCCCGCGACAGAACACGGGGGACGCAGTGAAAACGATTAGGCGTGTGCGCTAGTTTTTCATGCAGGTGTAAAACCAGTTGAGATAAGCACTGTAGGGAGCGTGGAGCGTGTAACCCGCAGGGCAAGGCCCTTGTCCCGGGACGACGCCCGCACAGGCTTGGTAGCCGGAGGCCGGTTGCCATGTGCCATAGGAATAGACGGCGGCACCACACATTGTTCCAGAAGGTCCGGCCCCTCCGACTTCAATACATTCCCATCCGCTGCCATTCCATCTGGAGGCCTGTGTGGCGGTGCAGGTGGGTGGCGGGGTGCAAGATTGGGCGAGAACAGCCCCGCTGGCTAGGGCCATCAAACAGAGGAAGAGACAAAACTGAATGAGGGAAAAATGTTTGGACATGATGCGTTTCTTTCACTGGCTGCGTGCGACGACACGCGATTGGGTTGATTTGGGGAAAACAGTTTTCTTGTCGACTCACCTTAGGGTTATTTGCAACAGAAGATTTTAGGAATGCCTCCAGTGCTTAAAAGAACTTGTGAGAGGCCGACCATGACCTCGCCTTGGGCACAATACATGGGGTGTTCATTGGAATGGGTGCGTGTCCAGCCCGTCCATCCGGGAGCCAGAGATAGGCTAACTTCACGCCATACACAGGTCGAATAAGCTATGCCGATATTGACACATTCCCACCCTGTGCCATTCCATTTGGAAGCCTGTGTGGCAGAGCAGGTGGGCGGCGGGGTGCAGGACTGGGCGCGAGCAGTCTCATGCAGACAGAGCGTAAAAAGAAAGGCTAGCGTCAAGACAAAAGATATCTGTGATGTTCGCATAAACTACTCCATCCCCATCCATTTCCTCTATTGTAGGCTTCGCGGGTTAAGTGTTTGTTAATATGCTGTAATGGTGCCTTGTGCTAGGCCCTTGAGCTGCCCGCCAAGCCGTGTTAAACCAATGCTTAACAAAAAGTTAACCA
>JAQUHK010000002.1 GCA_028683655.1 Alphaproteobacteria bacterium | reverse complement strand
GGCCGATCTGGCTCAAACCTATCTGTCCGCTCTGGCCAACACAGCGGCTCAAGCGGGGCAACCTCAAGCCACAGCCTTACCGAGCCCCTCCAATCATTTGACCGGCGCCCTCCTCTTTTTCTTATCAGCTCTGCATAGTGGCAAAATGGAGGAGTGGCTTCCCTCGCCGCGCCTTCAGCCTTTCAGCGCAGTGAGAAGGGGGACAAGACATCGCCGAAAACAGCTCTGATTGACGCGTTAAACGACCCTGAACTGGTTCAGGCCCACGATCCCAAGATAGGGCAATGGCACTGCTATCCGGTTCCCCTTCACGCAGACGGCTTTTGCCAAACGCTTCGCCTGTACGTTCATCAGGATGGCTCAAACCAAGAAGACGGTCCCTCGCGCACAGCGACAGGCAAGAAGACACGGTTCGTCGTCACACTGACTATGTCGAAGCTGGGCGCAATGCAACTGGATGGCTTGGCGCGCTCCAAGACCCTTGATCTCGTATTGCGGAGCGAGAAGCAGCTTCCCCTTACGCTTGTCAATGAGATACGTTCCTCGACCTTGGCTTCTTTTGAAGCGATAGGCCTCAAAGGCTCTATCCTTTTCCAGTCAGGCGAGGCAAACTGGATCCACTTTCATCATAACCAGCCTTCGTTAGGCGTCGAGGTATAATTTTTTATGGCATCCCTTAAACGCAATATCGTATTGCTTTATCTTCTTCAGGGCGCAAATTACCTTATTCCCTTGGTGACGATCCCCTATCTGACCCGCATTCTTGGTGTCAATATGTATGGCTCGATGGGGGTGGCCATCAGCATCATTACCGTGATGCGGTTACTCACCGACTGGGGGTTTGGCTTTACGGCAACCCAGCAAGCAGCACGCAAGGCGAATGCCCCTAAATCCCTTCGCTTCCTTTTCTGGGACATTTTCTGGGCCCGCATCTTTTTGGGGCTCGTAGCCTTTGCCCTGTTCGGTATTGCGCTTGCGACCATTCCGGCGGTTCAGGAAATATCCTATGTTCTCCTGCCCTCACTGGTTCAGGTTGTTTCATCTATGATCGCTGTGGGTTGGTTTTTACAGGGTCTTGAAAAGATGGATGCCTTCGTCTGGCCGTTCCTTTTCACGCGGGCCCTCACCATTCCGCTGACCTTCCTGCTTGTAAAGTCACCGGCAGACTTGGTTTATGCCGTTTTCATTCCTGGCTTCTGCGAGTTTCTGTACTGTGCTTTGGCCGCACGTATGGCGTTTAAATATGTCAATCTCTTCCCCGTCCGTTTTTCGATCAAAGGCATGAAGCACCAGCTTAGGGCGGGAACAAAGCTGTTTATCTCTACGGCTGCGATCAATCTATATACGACCAGCAACATCCTCATATTGAAGAGCATGACGACGCCGCTCCAGATCGGCTACTACCACGCTTCGGATCGCGTGCGAACGGCCCATCAGGCGTTCATCGGCCCTGTCAGCACAGCAGTCTTTCCTCGCATCAACAATCTGATGGCCAACGACAGGCAGGCCGCCAAAAAGATGATGTGGCGCATGCTGATTGGTCAGGGGGCTTTTAGCTTACTGGTTAGCCTTGTTATGTATTTGGGAGCCCCCTACCTCGTCCCCTTTGCGCTGGGACAGGAATATGTAGGTGCCGTTCCTGCCGTACAAGTGCTTGCCGCGCTGCCCTTCGTGATCGGCCTGAGTAATGTCCTTGGCATCAACATCATGATCCCTTTAGGGATGAAAGATGAGTTTGCGTGGATCGTCGGCGTCTCGGCCTTTATGAACGTTGGCACCATGATTCTGCTATGCCCCCATTATGGAGCCGTTGGGGCAGCCCTTTCATCGGTCATTACCGAAACCTTCATCACAGTCGTGCAGGCTATTATCCTCTTTTTACGGCTCAAGGGGAACTGGCCGATCAGGCGTGGCCAAAGTCGGCGGAAAGCATCATCGGACTGACACCAATCTTACCGAGCGCGCGGTTCCATTTGGTTTCGATATCTTCATCGAAAACGAGGTGGTCGTCTGGATCAACGGTCAGCCATCCATTTTCTTGGATCTCGTTTTCGAGTTGCCCAGGAGCCCATCCGGCATAGCCCAGAAGAAGAAGTGATCGTTCAGGCCCAGTTCCGTTTGCAATAGCTTGCAGGATTTCGACGGTTGCCGTCATACCTATTTCGGGCGTCACCGTCGTCGTTGTTTCTTGCCGATAATCAGCCGAATGCAAAACAAAACCTCGCACAGGCTCAACGGGGCCTCCGTAATAAACGGGGCGGTCCGGCGTCTCAAGAGGTAGCGTAATATCAAACTGGCTGAGAAGACCCCGGAAATTAAGATCGCCGAAGAGGCGGTTCAGGACGAGCCCCATCGCCCCTTCCGGCCCATGGCTGCACATAAGGACGACGGTTTTCTCAAAACGGGGGTCCAACATCGACGGCATGGCAACAAGGATCTTGCCTGTCAGCCATCCCCCTTGAGGGGTCATTGTGAGTTCCGGTCTGCCAGCCATAGATATCCCTACCTCGTTTTGCCTCTCGCTGGTCATTTTACACCAGAGGGCGTAAAAAGACAAAGAACTGAATCACTATGATCTTTCTGGAGTTTGATATGGTAAGGCGACTTTTTCTCTTCTTGGCCCTGTTCATTTTGTCCTTTGCGCCTAAGGCGCAGGCCCTTGTAAGTAACAGTGCCGGGGACGAAACCCTTACGGCTCGCCTTGTATCGGAAACCGACTCCGTTGGCCCCACGTCTAACCTTCGTCTGGGACTCGATTTGACGCTTGCCGACGGGTGGCATACTTATTGGCGTTCCGGCGGAGAAGCCGGACTCCCCCCCTCCCTTGACTGGTCCGCTTCCAACAACATTGAGGGCTTGAAACTCCTTTATCCCGCACCGCACCGCGCCGAACTATATGGCATGGAGACAATTGGCTACAGCGACCATGTCTTTTTTCCTCTGCACCTTCAACTGAAGACGGCGCAACAAGAGACAGCTCTACATATAAAAGCGAACATCCTGATCTGCAAAGACTTGTGCCTTCCCAAACATTTCGATCTTTCCCTCATCCTTCCCGCCGGTGATGGAGCCAAAGGAAGCGAAGCCGGACTTATCGAAACAGGATTCAACAACCTGCCCGCGACACACGGAACGAATGCGCTCGCATTAGACAGCGTATCACGCGATGCCAACAGCGTGAGCGTTACCCTTAAAACCGCAAACGGGTTTCACGAACCTGACCTGTTCCTTGAAGGCGGCGATACCGTTTTCTTTGCCAAGCCAGAGACAATCCCGACAGACAAACCCGATAAGATCATCCTTAAATCTGCCTTGTCCGGCGAGCTGGGCGCAGGCCAAACGCTGGCGGAACTGCCTTTAAAAGCAACCATCACAAATGGCAACAAGGCCCTTGAAGTCGATCTGCCTCTACACCCAGAAACACCGCCTCCACCCGAAGATGTCCCCGATTCACGCGGCTGGACCATGCTTTTTCTTGCGCTGAGTGGCGGGTTTATTTTGAACTTGATGCCCTGCGTCCTGCCCGTTTTGTCTCTTAAGGTTTTGTCCGTGATCAAACACGGAGGAGCCGCCCGCACAACCATACGTCGATCCTTCACAGCGACTGCGGCAGGGATCATTTTTTCTTTTGGCGCGCTTGCCGTCATTCTGATCTTGCTGCGTCACGGCGGTACCTTGATCGGCTGGGGCGTCCAGTTCCAGCAGCCCTCATTCATCATTTTCATGATCTTTTTGACCACGCTCTTTGCGTGCAATCTTTGGGGGTTCTTCGAGATTACGTTGCCGCGCTTTGTGATGGACAGAATCGACACAACCCATCATCCGCAACTGGCCGGTAATTTCGCCACAGGTATGCTGGCCACGCTTCTGGCCACCCCTTGTTCCGCGCCCTTCTTGGGAACCGCGCTGGGATTTGCGCTTGCAGCAAGTGCTGTCAAAACAATGGCGATCTTTTTAGCTTTGGGAACAGGCATGGCCCTTCCCTATCTTCTCATCGCCTTTTATCCGCGCCTAGCCTCCAGCCTCCCCAAACCCGGTCCATGGATGGGGAAGCTGACCAAACTTCTCGGGTTCTGTTTGGCCGGAACAGCCGTCTGGCTCCTAACAGTTTTAGGCGAACAACTCGGCCTTTGGGCTGCCTTCGGGATCGCGGCAGCGATGCTTGTTATCATCATACAGCTTTATCTGCACCACAGGTCAATCGCTGTTAAACTCACCAAGCCGGTTATCGCTTTCCTTCTCATCGCCTCGCTTGGTTTTGGCTTCATTACCTCGGTTCCCACTGCGCTGGCCCCTCAAAGCGGTCTATGGGAAAAATTTGACGAAGAAGCCCTGTACCGCCATGTGCGCGAAGGCAAAACCGTCTTCGTCGATATCACAGCAGACTGGTGCCTCACCTGCAAAGCCAACAAAAGATTCACCCTGTCGCGCAGCGATGTCCAAAAACACCTTTTCGACGATCCAGACGTTATCGCGATGCAG
Organism: Alphaproteobacteria bacterium; assembly: GCA_028683655.1. Classification (GTDB taxonomy): domain Bacteria; phylum Pseudomonadota; class Alphaproteobacteria; order UBA9219; family UBA9219; genus UBA8914. The sequence continues at coordinate 62,902 of JAQUHK010000002.1, read as the reverse complement.
GGAGACTGGACAACGCCTGATCCGGCCCTCACAGCCTTCCTGCGCAAACATGGCCGCTATGGCATCCCCTTTAACGCCGTCTTCGGCCCCAAGGTACCGGGCGGCCTCCTCCTGTCCGAACTGCTAACGGCCAGCACTGTCATTGACGCCCTGGACGAAGCCAAGGAACCGCACAAAGTATGCCCAGTAGATTTGCCAGCTGGAACGAACTGCTGATCCCACCTTGGGAAGGCCCCACGCTCCCACAGGGAAAACAGGGAACAGGTATCCTCCAGTCTGACAAACTTCGTCGTTTTATGTCTCGGTGGAGATGTGATTCAGAATATTGTTTTAGATCAATGAGTTAGCTGTTGTCCTCGATTTTGGGAAAGTTGTTATAAATCAGCAGGTTAGCCCAAAAAGACTCGCGAACAGGCCCATGAGCGTACCAAATATCGGCTCAGCTGCGTCACAGGCCTCATTTTCCCCTCGGATCGTTGATTCTAAACGGCTTTTTCCAAATCCAAACAGCAGCCAAAGAAGGAAGCAAAACCGGGGCAAAAGGAGGCTGCACTAGACCGGCAACCATATCCGTGCCCGCAGACCACCTAACGGACTGTCCTCTAAGACGAGGTTGCCCCCATGTGCGCGAGCGATATCACGCGCAATTGTCAGCCCCAAACCCACGCCCCCCGTATCCATATTGCGTGAGGCATCAAGGCGGCAGAAGGGGCGGAACACATCCTCTCGCTTCTCCTCGGGAATACCGGGGCCATCATCATCTATCACGATATCAATCGCGTGGTCACGTTCGGACAAGGCAATCTGCGCCTGCTTGCCATAGCGCAACGCATTGCCGATAAGATTATTCACACAGCGACGCAAGGCATGGGGGCGGATTGTCGCCATAACTGCTTCCGATCCCTTGAAAGAAACATGCTCGTGCTGTCTTCTGGCTGTCTGGACAATATCATCAAGCAGGGCGGCCAAATCCGTTTTGACTGTCGCCTCGCCTTCTTCGCCCTTCGCGAAAGCCAAATACCCCTCTAGCATGACCTCCATCTCGCCAATATCAGACAGAATGCCCCGCGTCTGGGCTCCCTCCGGCATCATGGCGAGCTGTAGTCTCATTCGCGTCAAGGGAGTCCGCAAATCATGCGAAACACCTGCCAACATCGCTGTTCGCTGATTAAACGAACGCCGGATACGATCACGCATAACCAGCAAAGCCGATCCGGCCTGACGCACTTCAGTCGCGCCTTCAAGCTTGAACCAAGGCACGTCCTGTCCCTTGCCGATAGCCTCAGCCGCTTCAGCAAGACGCCGGACAGGCCTGACCTGATTGCGCATGAACAACAGAGCAATGACAGATAATAGAATGGAGCTGCCCAACATCCAGCCGATAAAAACCTCGGTCGTCGGCGTATAAAGCCGCTTACGCGGCACTAGAACCGTATAAAGCCCATCAGGAGTCTCAATCATAATGGCAAGTTCTTCAGTCTCGCGCCGTGCCTCAATGATGTGAGGAAACCTCACCCGCTCGTTTAAAGCATCATCAAGGATTTGGCGCAGAGGACTACTGTATTTCTTGGGATCACGATCCAATTTGCGCCCTACATCAAAGGTAGCAAACAAATCAGTTCTGATGGCGATCTTGTCAATAACCTCTTGTCGCGCCGCAGTAGACGGCACCGTTTCCGCAAGCGCGATAATAGCAGCAATATCGCCAGAAACAGCATAGGCCAGCCTGTTGGTCGTCGTCGACCAGTGGCGATCAAAAAAGACAAAAGTAGCAACGGCCAACGCGATGAAAGTCGGAATCACGATAATCAGAATCGTGCGGACATAAAGGCTTTTCGGCATCAGCCTTTTCAACCAACGCCATGACAATGTGTTCATCTGCCTACCCCTCCGCATCCGGCATCAGCATATACCCCTCACCACGCACTGTAATCAAATAACGCGGGTTGCGCATATCGCCTTCGATCTTACGCCGCAAGCGCGTCACTTGAACGTCAATCGTGCGGTCGTTGACCGTTCCCCTACCGCGATCTCCAAGGGCTTCACGAGTGACAACACCGCCGGGCTGAGCCGCCAGCAAACGCATCATCGCCGCCTCGCCGTCTGTCAACCGTACGGTTTCATCTTCACTTCGCAATTCATCTCGCGCCGGATCATAAATCCACTTCCCCATCCTCAAAGGAGCCATCGTCTCGCCTTGTTTAGGAACACGCCGTAAAATCGCATTAATCCGCAAGAGCAGCTCACGTGGCTCAAACGGCTTAACAAGATAATCATCGGCGCCTGTCTCCAGCCCCCCGATACGGTCTGAGGCCTCCCCACGGGCGGTAAGGAGCAAGATAGGCATGGCACGAATACGATTTTGAGGATTGTTTCGAAGGGAAAAAGCCAGCTCTAGCCCTGTCTCTCCCGGCATCATAATGTCCAAAACCATCAGGTCATAGACCAGCGTAGCCAACTTACTGCGCGCCCCCGCTGCCCCATCCGCCGTACTGACCAAAAAGCCATTTTCACTTAAAAAAAGGCCCAAAAGCTCACGCAACCGGTCATCGTCATCGACAACAAGGATATGGGGTTTAAGGGCGGGTGTGACAATATGGGCCATGGAAGAAGAAAATATCAGGCTTGTGCTTGACAGCAAAGGGTAAAATCCTGTCTATTTGCCCTCCTCAGCCCAAGACGATCACCGCCGTCTTGACGTTGGCTCGTCGTGACACTATCCCAAGCCCTACAAGGCTGGACAGGACCTCCCGACGCCCCGCCAACACACTGAAAACAAAGCGTGGGTGCGTAGCTCAGCGGTAGAGCATTACCTTCACACGGTAGGGGTCACAGGTTCAATCCCTGTCGCACCCACCACGCTTTTCAAGGGGTTAGCGTGGTGGGCCCACAGAAACGGTGTTACAGCTGTAACACGGGCTTGTTTTTCGTGAGATTTAGGGCTGTTACAGCTCGGCGGAGATAATCCGGCGAGTGTTTGCCGTAAACGGTTTCAACCGTCTTCTCACTGTCTCCCAACAGACGGGCAACCTCAGACAATGGCACCCCGTCCATGACCAGCCATGTCGCGGCCGTGTGGCGTAGGACGTGGGGACTGGCCTTAATCCCACATGACTCGCACAGACGGCTGAAGGCCTTTTTGATAGCTCTCGTTGGCCTTCCGTTGTACTCAATCACATGATCCGTTTGAGCAAGTTCCTTTGCCTCAAGCAGGGCTTCATAAACCGCGTCATTCATAGGGACGATAGACCGACGCTTGTTGCCATAGCCCCTACCGAAGTCAATGATCCGCTGCTCCATGTCCAACTGATCCCACTTCAGATCAAGGATCGCCCCTGACCGCGCCGCAGTGGAAACAGCAATTTTGATAAAAAGAGCGATATGTGGAGATTTTGCCTTTTCTATAAGCATGACCACCTCCTCCCTCTTCAACCACAGATCACGCGGCGGCGGAGACTTAACTGGCATGATGAACTGCGGTTGTCTCTCAATCCATCTGTTGCCTTCTGCATAATGTAAAGCGGCTTTAAGTGTACCAAGTTCGCGCAAAATTGTGCCAGCCTTAACGCCACGCTGAGCGACATATTCTTTCAGCAAATTATTACTAACGTGGGATGGCAACAAATCTCCGAAAAAAGGCCGAAGTGTTTTGAGATGATAATCAATCGTTTTCAACGAGCGCGTATTGACGCCATGTTGATTCCTATAAAGCTTTAACAGTTCTGCTATCGTTGGTTCTTCCTTTGGTGTTTCGTTGTTTAGTCCCGCGATGAACTGGGCTCGGAATTGCTCCGCTTCACGGCGATCTCCTGTCCTCGTTGATATGCGCTTTGTTCCACGGGCGTTCGTTTTTTCTTCGCCTTGTGGTGACCAGATGATGTACCAAGTTCCGTTATCGTGTTGCCACAAACGGTAGAAATCGTTGTTAATTGACATGCTGCCTCCTGAAATTCTTTGACAAAAATGGATGGGATACGAATGGCTTTGCCGATGCGCATGTGGTGCAGGGCGTTTGAATGGATCAGGTTGTAAATATGGCTGGGAGATACGCCCCAGTAGGCGGCCAGCGATTGCACGGTGAAGTGTCTCGCTGGCATGACGACGGTTTGATCGTCCATGTTTCCTCCGATCTGTTAGTGTTGGGCTGGGGTTGTTGTGGACAAAGACGGCTGCACCGTTGTTGTGGGCAGTGTTGGCGTGCAGGTGACTTTGCTCTGCAGGTCTTTGAGATAATCGGCGGCGCGGCCTGCGTGAGCGGCGGCTGAGAAGATCAGCTTGCGATCATCTTTCAGAGCCTTGAGCCAGTGGCCGATATAGGCTGCGTGGTCTTCGCGCACGTCGGGCGTGATGCCGAGATCAGCACACAAGAAGGCCGAGCCGATTTCGGCAACGAGTTCTTCCTTGGCATAAGATTCATCCCCAAAGCTTCTTGGCGCGTTGCTGTCGGTTGCAAAAGTGCGGTCAAGGCGGCTTTTGTGCTTTGTCCAGTGCGTCAGCTCATGCGTCAGCGTGCCGTAATAGCTTTCAGGGTCTTTGAAGGCTTCGATGCGAGGCATGCGGATATAATCCGCTTTCTCGGCATAAAAGGCTCTGTCACCGCCATGGCGCAAATCTGCTCCGGTGTTGCGGATAAACTGATCGACAAGATCAAGCCGCTCAGGTTTGGAAAGACTGCTGCCCTCTGGTTGAACGGTGAACCTTTCCGGCAGGCCTTCGATTTGCTCGGCATTAAAGACCCGATAACCCCGCAGGAAGGGAATATCCTTTTCAATATCCTGTCCGGTGGTTTCATCTGTTTCCGCTTTGCTGAAAGTGCTGGCATAAACAACTGTGCAAGACTTCTCCCCCTTGCGGATATGACCGCCATATTCTTGCGCTTGCCGGAACGTCATCCATGTGGGACTTTGATAGCCCTTGTCATAGGCCTCGCTCCACAAAAGCAGAATGTTCACTCCGTTGTAAGGCAGGCCATTATGACGGCGCGGGCGGACAATGCGCCCGCTGGTATGGGCAGAGTTCCAAGGTTTCTGCCAAGGACGAACGCCCTTTTCGAGATCGGCGATGATTTTGTCCGTGACGTGGCTGTAGATGTTAAATTTGTTCGTCTGTTCCATGTATTTCTCCATAAAAAATCCCGCTCGGAAGGCGTTCCGGCGGGCGGGGTTAAAAAATGCTCCTTGCGGAGCGGGTCTGTGGTTTATTGCTGTTTGTCCATCATCTTCATCAGTTGCCGTCCGAGGACGTAAAGAGCGGCTTGGGTTTTTGATAAAAAGAATACTGTGGCTGTGTTTTCCTCCATGACGCGATAAACGCGGCGTTTGTGTTTCGAGAGGGTAAATGATTTTGTTTTAATGCGGTTTGGTGGCATGTTCCTCCTTTGCTGTTCAGGGAATAAGTTCCGGCCAGAGCGCGAAGAAACGCTTTGGCCATAGATGACCCCAGACTTCCCAGTCGATGATGGCTTGATCCGGCCAACGTTTTTTCTTGGGGTGCATGGGCTGCATCGGCGGCGGCGGTTCGGACTTCTTTTGCGCTGGTCTGTGGCTTGCCGTCGGTAACAGGGACTTGCTTTTTGTTTGGGGCGGTTTCCTGTCCGGACTGGATAAACGCAATCCAGACGAACGCGGTTTCACCGCTCTCGTTTTGCTGCTTGTAGTCTTTTTGATCGCCTTGCCCCTTGGCTGAGGCCGTTTAAGGCCTAGACGCTCTTCCATCTCGCGGGCGACTTGCTTCGACTTTTTCCAGTGATGCCCCGGCCAGACTGTCTTGCCCGTGACAAGGCTCACACGGTTCCAGATAACGTGAAAGTGCTGCCGCCCGTCCTTGATATGTTCGACAATCACCCGCTGGTGATGAAACATTTTATAGCCGTAAAGCTCTTCGCACCTGTCCGCGATGGCCAGAACCTGCTTGTCGGTCAGATGCTCGCCCTTCATCGGGTTGATGCTGATGTGGTGAAGTGGCTTCTTGACCTTGGTCGGGCAAGCGACCTCCCACATTTTTTGAAAGGCATCGTCGAGGTTCTTGGCCTCTGGGTCGCTCAGTTCGACAAGGCGCGTTTTCTCGTTCTCGCCAATATCCTTCATATATTGGGCCGCCGAAAGATAGCCGCCGCGTATGGTTGATTTGATAATCATTCATAACGCTTCCTTTCTGCCATGGCGCGGCGCACGGCGTTGTGAGCGGCGACCAGCGAGTCAAAGAGTTCCGCCAGCATGCCTTCGCCTTGCTGGGACTCCCCGCGTGTGTTGAGGTGTTTGGCGATCTGGTTAAGATTGCTTCCCTGCTTGCCAAGCTCGCGGCTCAGCTCGTGCAGGAGCTTTTGCCGCTCCGGATCAACGGTCGAGACATAGACATCCCCCAGAACAGAGACGCGGATATATTCGCTTAAAGACAGACGGGCTGTTTTGGCTTTGCGTTGAACTAAAGCTTTTTCATCGTCATTGAAACGTGCCATCAGACGATGAGGCCTTTCTCTTCCGAGCTTTAGCTCGCATGGCTTTGGTCTGACCACTGGTGGTCTGACCGAAGGCGCAACTTGCGCGAAGCTTTTAGCTTTTTTGTCAGACAAAATGTCTGACCGTTCCTGCGTCTCGCCTCTTTGCGGCGGGGCTGGATTTTTAAGGCTGTCGTACAGACTCAATGGGCGACACACGGCGCGGGCTGTGTGGCGGAACAGAGGGGTGATGGGCGGGCGGTTGCTTGTGTCTGAGGACATAGGGGCCTCCTTTCTTTGATTATCGATCAGATTCACGCGAATGGTTGGCAGGCGTAGCCGCCAACCTTTTCACGATCTGATCTAAGCAAAAAGAAACCCCCAGTCTGGCCGGACTGGGGGTCGGTAATGTTCACTCTTAAAATGACTGACCGAGTATAAAACGGGTTTGGGGTTATCCTTTCTTTCGGTGGCACAGCTCCGATGCTGCTATCCCCCATTCTTGCGCCAAACGGCCAAGGCCTTTGCGTAAGAGGTCTAGCTCCTGCGGGCTGGCCGCCGGTTGGTCATAAGCGCATACGTCGATCACAACACCAAGCACGTCGGCGGTGAGGACGGCATAGGCTTGTTCGACACAAGCAAAGGCACGGCGCAAACGATCCGGCAGGCAAAGCCGCGCAGGGCTATCGATCCGGCTGGCACGGGCTGAACAAGCGGCTCCGCCAGATACGGCACGGTGATAGGCCTTCCAGAACCGGATGCCCGCCTCATATTGGGCATAGCCGATCAGCTTCATCTCGCAATAGCGGTCAAGCGGGCTTGACCAGCGGGCGCGATACCGCAACGTGGAAGGCTTTCTCTTGTCGTGACTTTTGATGAGGTCGCGGCGCAACCCGCCGCCGTGCTGAAACCGTTCGGGACATGGAGCCTGCCCCGTCCTGACCTTGTGGGTCGTTCTCTTGAGGGATTTTTTCATGGTCTTCATCCTTTGGTTATAAAAATCGGTTTTTACTGTGCGCGTATAAAGTTTCTTAATGATCTGATGGCACGCTAGCACGATTTTGTTGCCATGTCAATACGAATATACAAAATGATTGCAAAAGGCTTTCATATCGGATTATCACTATTAATATGTTGATATATAATGGTTATAGAGAAAATATGACTGTTTTGTGCCGCGATAACCAAACATTTTTTTACAGATCACAACCGTTACGCCCTAAAAATGTTCTCGCTTTCTTCATATTCATATGTTATAAACAACCATAATGATTATTTTAGAAGGATGAAGCGTTATGAGCATTACAGGCAGACAGATACGGGGCGCACGCGGGCTTCTCGGTTGGTCAATGGAAGAACTGGCCGATCAATGCGAGATTACGCGCCTGACGATCCGCCAGATTGAAAACGAAACCGTGCAGCCGCAAGAAAGAACACTGGCGCGTATCCTGACCGTTCTGGATCAGGAAGGGATCGAGTTTACCGAGAATGAAGGCGTTTGCGTCCGCAAGCACCAGATGCGTACCTATAGCGGCAAAACAGGCTATCGCCAGCTTCTCGACCATATCTATGAAACCGTTCGCAAAGGCGGGCGCATCCGCCAGTTCAATTTCGGGGATGCGCGTTATATGCCAATTGCCGACGATTACGCCGCCGAGCATATCAAGCGCATGGCTGCCATCGAAGGACTGGATGCCAAGGTTCTTGTGCAGGAAGGTGAGTTGGGGGCTCCGGTAAGCTATTGCAGCTATAAGCTCCTCGACGACGAGTTCAAAGACGTGACCCCGTGGTATCTGTATGGGGACTATGTCGTGATCCCGCTGACAGATAACGCTTCCAAACGCGAATGCTTAACCATCTATTCCAAGCAGGTCGCCCAGCGATATATGCGAGAATTTGATGCTTTCTGGGCAAAAAGCTCCGGCCTGCCCAAAAAGAAACGAAAGTAATAAGCCCCCAGTACAGGTAGAGGATTTTGTGATACGCTCGGATTAGTTTGGCTCCTCAAATTATGGGTGTCGCAACAATGATTGATACAAAAAACTTTCAGCAGCTCATGGGCGGCCTTAACGTCGCCATTCTCCCGCAAATTGACTCGGATGTCATTCATTGCAGCACGCTTGGCGGTATGCTGCGCGATGCCATCCAGTACGAAGCCAAGGTGCATGGCGCGGCATTCGATCCCGTAGGCTTTCGCCAAGTTATGAGGGCTATGTCCACCGATGATGTGGAAGTTTTGTTCTTCGCTGCCGCGTGGGATGTTTGTGATCCGAAAATTGTTGGCGCGGCTATAAACTTTCGGTCACTCTTCTTGCAAAGAAACGGGAATGACATAGATGTTCATCACGGCATCTACAGCGAGGATGTGGCTTTGCTTCCCGCAAAGATGCGCGAGATCATTCTTGAAAGGCCACGAACCAAGTCTCTTCCAAGAAACGGATTGGGCTTGCCCTTTATTCAAGCCAGCATAGATTATTACGCAACGCATGGATTCAAGGATGGCATCATCCCTGTGGGACAAGCTTTCGAGTTTGCTCCCTATAACAGCAAGATTATCGCTGTTCAGGAAAGTCTGGGTGCGACCCTTGGGCGCGGTGAAGACAGTGCGTTGCTGAAAATTGCCAGTGGCCGCCTTCCTGCTGGTCTATTCAAGCTACCCGTAGAGGTTCGCTATGTTCTGCGTGCAGATGGCACGATTGATCCCAATAACTTTGTCGTGAGTTGGGAAAGTCCGGACTCTCGGCAAAAAGTGGTGGCCAGCTTTACCAAAGGCATTTCGACCTTCAAGGGAACGCCTGTGACGCAATGCCAGTTTATGAGCAATGGCCAAATGCCCAATTCGGGTGTGTTGCGATGTGTTGCAGCCTCCATCCTGAAAGCGGCAGAGCAAGAGATCGGTGAGCGTGGTTGGGGGAGTCTCGCTAAGCCTCGGCAAGAGGCCAGCCCTGCTGTTCCTCTCGGCGGGAGTTTACAGGATGTTTATGCGGCTTTGTTCAAGGCGCAGAACATCGTTTTGTTGTCGCCAAGGCGATCCAGCCCTTTGCTGGGCATTGTGCCACCACCAATACATATTCATGTTTTACAGGAACCAGAGATTGTTGCCGCGCTTAAATCCTTGGGGGCAGAACAGCGCGAGCTAGGCGGCAGGCCTATGCAAACGGCATCCCTTGATCTTCGCAAAGCTGCCGAGCGGCATGATGCGCCCAACCGTCCCTTGACGCTCATTGCGCCCGACGCGGCCAGATACAACCCGATTTTCTCATTAACGGCATGATGATGAACTCACACAGCCAAACCCTATTCGATCAAGCAACGGAACAGCTCCGGCTGGCACAATCCGCGCTTGAAACAGGTCAATATGCCGAAAGTGAAAAGCTGGCTTTGCAAGCATCGGATACCATAGCGGCCAGTTACATGACCCAGCTCGACAATGAGCCTGCCACCCCGTCAGATGAAATCTTTGAGAAGTTCGCAACCCATATCTGGAATGCCAGAACAACGTCCGATGCAATGAAGGAAGCTTGGGGCATCGTAGGAGACGTCAAAGTCCTGCGTGAAGCCCACGACTGGAGCCTCCCTAACGACATATCCAAGGCCGATGCTGAATTGACACTGCAACGTGTGGGCGAGGTGCTGAAGTATGCTAGGTGTTTGTTTCCATTGATGGACTAAGCGGGTTTATAAAATGCCCCAGTGTTAGCATTGTGGCCTTACCATTGATACCCCTATAGCTGCCATTTTATTAGGAATGAACGATATTGCGATGGTTTAATTGGCAAACCAGCACTATTGGGCTCTTTTAGCTTTGTGATTGGAGAATTTTGCCGTATTTTCTGCTGTAGAAAAAGAATCAGCAGCGGGCAATAACACCTATGAAAGACGACATCCTTACCGTTCGTGAAGTAGCGGAAATGCTCAAATTGGCAGAAAAGACCGTCTACAGTCTTGTCGCTGAGGGAGAGATTCCAGGATTTAAGGTAGGTGGATCGTGGCGTTTTCGTAAAACCGAGATTGATCGGTGGATTAAAGAAAAAGAAAAGCGCACATGAAAATAATCGACAACATAAATGCTCTACTTGGCGACGACCTAAAGACATCGCTTTCACCGAAGTCCAGGGTAAAGATCGCGGCGTCATGTTTTTCGATTTATGCTTACGAGGCGTTGAAGGCTGAATTGTCCAAGGTCGAGTCCCTAGAATTCATTTTCACCGCCCCAACGTTTGTTACCAACGAAGTCACGGATAAGGTTCGCAAGGAACGACGCGAGTTCTTTATTCCCAAGGCGAACCGTGAAAGTAGCCTGTACGGCTCCGAGTTTGAAATTCAGCTTCGTAACAAGCTGACCCAACGGGCGATAGCTAGGGAATGCGCGGAGTGGATACGAGACAAGGCAACCTTTCGTTCAAACCGAACAAAGGCCCAGATGCAGCAGTTTATCTGCATTGCAGATGATGAGCAGCAAACAGCATATGCGCCCCTGCATGGCTTTACCGCCGTGGACTTGGGTTATCAGCCAGGTGATGCTGTCTCCAATATTGTCAACCGTTTCGGCGACAGCGCACACACCGCGACATATCTCCAGCTTTTCAATAGGATTTGGAACGACCCCGCCAAGTTGGAGGATGTTACTAGTGCTATTTGCGACCACATCGAGTCGGTGTATCAGGAGAATGCGCCGGAGCGCATTTATTTCCAGATGCTCTACAACATTTTCAATGAGTTCCTCGAAGACATTAACGAGGATGTTCTACCGAACGACCGCACGGGTTATCAGGAAAGCCTAGTCTGGAAAAAGTTGTTCAATTACCAGCGTGATGCCGCCGTCGGCATCATCAACAAACTGGAAACCTATAACGGATGCATCCTTGCTGACAGTGTAGGCTTGGGTAAAACATTTACGGCCCTTGCGGTCGTCAAATATTACGAGCTTCGGAATAAGTCCGTGCTGGTGCTGTGCCCGAAAAAGCTGGCCGATAACTGGCTCAACTACAATAAGAACCTCAAGACCAATATCTTCGCGCAGGATCGCTTTGGTTATGATGTGCTGTGCCATACCGACCTATCGCGCACGTCGGGAGAATCCTTCGGCATGCGCCTCGACCGCGTGAATTGGGGCAACTATGATCTGGTTGTCATCGACGAGTCCCATAACTTCCGCAACAATGAAGTTTTCAAAGAGCGCGAGACGCGCTACCAGAAGCTAATGAACAAGGTCATCCGCGAGGGTGTTAAAACCAAGGTACTGATGCTTTCGGCGACCCCTGTCAATAATCGCTTCAACGACCTTAAAAATCAACTAGCTCTGGCCTATGAGGGTGAGTCCGACACCCTCAACGAAAAATTGAAAACCAAGCGGAGTATCGAGGAAATATTCCGCCGTGCGCAATCGGCTTTCAACGCCTGGTCGGAATTGCCGCCTGAACAACGCACGGCCCGCGCCATTCTCGACAAGCTTGACTTCGATTTCTTCGAGGTGTTGGACAGCGTGACCATCGCTCGTTCGCGCAAGCATATCGAGACGTTCTACGACACAAAGGATATTGGCAAGTTCCCAGAACGCCGGAAACCCATCTCCATCCATTGCCCATTGACCCAGCGCACCGATGTGATGGGTTTCAACGATATTTTTGGCCAACTTTCCTTACTGAAACTCGCAGTATATGCGCCAATCAGCTACATTCTACCCAGTCGCCTTAAAAAATATGAAGACATTTATGATACAGAAGTATCTGGTGGTGGTGGAAAACTGAAACAAGCAGACCGTGAAATCGCGCTCAAAGCGTTGATGACGACCAACCTGCTCAAGCGGCTGGAAAGCTCGGTAGAATCCTTCCGCCTGACGCTGGAAACGCTGGAAGGTAAGCTCACAAACACACTGACCACCATCGCTAAGTTTGAGGCAGGACAAGATATCGGCGTCTCAGACTTTACTGAAGACGTAGAAGACCGTCTAGAGGGAGACGAGGACAATATCGACGAGCTTGACGATGGTAACAGCGTCAGCGGCAAGGTCAAGATCAGCCTCTCCGACATGGATGTCCCGCGTTGGAAGGACGACCTAAACGGCGACTTGCAGCTAATTCACACGCTTCTGGAATCCATGCGCAAGATCACACCGGAAGACGATGCCAAGCTCCAAGACCTTAAAACGCGGATCGTCGGCAAGATCGCGAACCCCATTAATGGCGGCAATAAGAAAGTTTTGATCTTCACGGCGTTTGCCGACACAGCCCAGTATCTCTACAAAAACATTGCAGGCATCCAAACCGACATCAACGTCGCCGTGGTAACGGGGCAAGGCGCGCCTAAATCAACGCTCGGCACAGGATATGATTATCAGTCCGTCCTCACCCTCTTCTCTCCACGATCAAAAGAAAAAACTCTGGTGATGCCCGACGAAATGGGCGAACTGGATATCCTGATCGGCACAGACTGTATTTCCGAAGGCCAGAACCTTCAGGATTGCGACTATCTGATCAACTACGACATTCACTGGAACCCCGTGCGCATTATCCAGCGTTTCGGACGTATCGACCGTATCGGCTCCCCCAACGCCAGCATCCAGCTTGTCAATTACTGGCCCGATATCTCGCTCGACGAATATATCAATCTGAAAGAGCGCGTTGAAAATCGCATGATCATCGCCGATGTAACAGCCACGGGCGACGATAACGTTTTGACAGCCAAAAGCAGCGAAGTTGCTTACCGCAAGGAACAGCTCCGCCGCTTGCAGGAAGAAGTGATCGAGTTAGAAGATTTAAAAACAGGCGTTTCCATCACAGACCTTGGCCTCAACGATTTCCGCATGGATTTGATCAACTACGTAAAACAGCATGGCGATCTGGAAGATGCGCCCAAGGGCATGCATGCCGTTGTTTCTGCCGAGCCTGATCTTGGTCTGAAGCCCGGCGTCATTTTTGCACTGCGCAACCGCAACAACGGCGTGAATATCAACCAGCAAAACCGCCTGCATCCGTATTATCTGATTTATATTGCCAAGGATGGCGAAATCATTGCCAACCATACCGAGGCCAAAAAGTTGCTCGACCTTGTGCGCACCAGCAGCAAAGGGTATGACGAACCAATCGCCACCGTCTGTCGCTTGTTTAACAGCGAAACCGACGACGGGCGAAACATGAAGCCGTATTCTGACCTTCTAGGTGCGGCCATCCGCTCGATGATTGAGGTCAAGGAAGAAAAAGACCTCGACAGCCTATTCAGCGGTGGCAAGACTACGGCACTTGTGAATGCCATCTCAGGCCTTGATGATTTTGAGCTGATCGCCTTTCTGGTTATTCAGGAGGGCCAAGAAAAATGAATAACCGCATGACGCTCTTCGCCTATCCGCAGAAAGCCGCCTTTGGACGCATCCTGCCTAAAACAAAAATCTACCAATATGCTGGCCCCAGCACAGCAATGAAAAAGCTGTTTGTGGATCAGGTGGATCAAATCGCCTGGGCGTATAAACTGGCACCGGAGACGATCAACATCAAAGCCACCAAGGCCGTACCGGAAATTCAGGTTTTCACCATCGCCCTCAAGACGGGAGAGCTGAAGGAAGACGTTCTTCGCTGTATCGACAAGGCCATCCCGTTTCCCATCCTGTTTGAGCTGGCCTATGACAGCAAGGTCAAGGCCGTGGCGTGCTATAAACGACCGAATGAGGCCGATAGCACGAAGTGGGTCTTGAGCAGCTATTTTGAAACGCCGTGGCTTGCGGCAGAGGCAAAGCGCACAGCTCTGCCCATCACACTTGATCTGGCGGCTCTGTATGCCGAATTGTTGCGGGCGATTATCCCGCATCCCGCGATACAGGGTGAAAGCCTATCCGATCATATCGTGCGGGTGGATGCCATCCGCGCGCGACAGAAGGAAGTCACAAAAGCCGAAGCGCGACTGGGCCGCGAGAAACAGTTTAACCGCAAGGTTGAAATCAATGCCAATATCCGCACGATACAGCAAGAGATCGCGGATTTGACCGGCAAGACATCAAGGAGCGAATGAACCAATGGAAAAACTGAAAATGCACACCCACGACCTGACGCAGGATCATATCGCCCGGATCCGTGAGATGTTCCCGAATTGCGTGACCGAGGCGAAAGACGCGCAAGGTGCGATTAAGCTGGCGGTGGATTTTGACCTGCTGAAACAGGAACTCTCCGGCCAGATCGTGGAAGGGCCGCAGGAACGCTATCATCTCAATTGGCCGGGCAAGCGCGAAGCTTTGCTCACCGCCAACGCACCCATCGCCAAAACCCTGCGCCCCGCGCGTGACGAAAGCGTCAATTTCGACACCACCAAAAACTTGTTCATCGAGGGCGATAACCTCGAAGCCTTGAAGCTCTTGCAGGAAACCTATCTCGGCAAGATCAAGATGATCTATATCGACCCGCCGTATAATACGGGAAACGATTTTATCTATGAGGATGATTTTGCGGAGGATGTGGAAACATTCAAAGTTCGAAGCAACCAGAAAACTTCAGATGGAATTCCGTTGGTGGCCAATTCGGAAACCAATGGAAGATTCCACTCTGACTGGTTGTCATTTATTTATCCAAGATTAAGGCTTGCAAGAAACTTATTGTCAGATGATGGGGTTGTTTTTATCAGCATTGGTGAGCATGAAATAGATAATTTGCTAAAATTGTGCAAGGAAGTATTTGGAGAAGAAAATTTTGTAACCACGTTTATTCGCCAACGAAAAAAGAAACCATCTTTTTTACATTCGAATGTCGGCTCTATGTTTGAGTACGTTGTTTGTGTAGCCAAAAATAGAGCCTTTGCACCTCCATTCTCAGTCGACGTCACAACAGCTGGAAAGAAGTACCCACTTAATAATGCTGGCAATTCAATAGGTGTTCTTACGTTCCCGTCGAGATCAGTTAGATTTTCTGAGAAATTGGCCTCTTATGAGCCTCAAGACATGAGCGAGGGGAATATCATTACGCGCTTACTAGATAAGGTCGATGTGCTCGACAATTTGAACGTCGATGCCTTTCGTTTGGAAGGAGAATTTAGATACAGTCAGACTTATCTCGATGAGATTATTCGTGCAGGAGAGGCCATAACAATATCAAAAGCACCATTTCGTCCAAATCACATTAAGGCGGGAGGTGATGTAAAGAAAATGCATAACCTTCTTAGCCCAGAAACATATCAATCAGGAACGAACGAAGACGGAACTTCAGAATTGGAAAGCCTGTTTGGGGCAGTGTTATTTGATAATCCAAAGCCATCCAGCCTAATTCACGTTCTTTGCAAGGCTGTTACTTACGATGCGCCAGATGCCATAGTAGTCGATTTTTTTGCAGGATCATCTACCACTGCTCATGCAGTCCTGAGGCTTAATGCTGAGGATGGGGGTAATCGTACGTTCATTATGATCCAACTGCCAGAAGAATGTGATCCAAAATCTGAGGCATACAAGGCGGGCTACAAAACCATTGCTGAAATTTCCAAAGAACGCATCCGCCGTGCTGGGAAGAAGATCCAAGAAGATAATCCACTATTCAATGGAGATGTCGGATTTCGTGTGTTGAAAATCGCAACTTCCAACATGGATGATGCTTTTTACAAGCGAGTCCCAGACGATTGGAACCAGGACAATTTGCTTGTTGCCGCAACAGGCTATGTTAAAACCGACCGCACACCGGAAGACTTGCTTTTTCAGGTAATTGTTGATTGGGGAAGTGCGCACCTTCTAACAGCCCCTATTGAGCGAGAAACCCTTTTGAACAAGCAAGTCTATTTCGTGGACAGCAATGCGCTAGCCGCCTGTTTTGATACAGACATTTCTGAAGACTTTGTGAAAGAACTGGCCGCGCGTAAGCCGCTGAGGGTGGTTTTCCGCGATAACGGCTTTGCCAACGATGCAGTGAAGATTAATGTTGATCAAATCTTCAAGCAGATTTCCCCAGTCACAGAGGTCAAAGTCATATGATTGCTAGGCGCAAATCCGTAGACCTAACAAGCCCAGCTCCTACCATGAGAACTGCGGCGTGGGCCGTTACCGATTTTCTTGATGCGGCTATCAACCTGTGTCGTACGGAAACAAGTTCGACCCAACTGAGATTGTATTTTTACGCTGTAACTGTCGCAGGATGGAGACGGCTCCGCAGCAGCATATTGAGCTGGAGTAAATCCTCAAATCGTTCCGTCACAGCATATATCGGAACCGACCACGCACTTACCGATGCTGATGCGATAGCAGCCATGCAGGGAGACGGAATGGAAGTTCGTCTCATGCGCCACTACACAGGTACATTCCATCCTAAAGTCATCTGGTTTTCGGGGGGAACAAGCATCACTATTCTGTCCGGAAGCAACAACCTGACAGAAGACGGATTAGCGAACAACATCGAGTTCGCTTCTGTCACAAAAATTACCAAGGCTGATGCCAATCTCCTGCGCTGGCATGAAGAAATTCATAAGGCTAGCGAGCTGGCCACTCCCCAGTTACTAAAGAGTTACAGGACTGAAAAGGAAAAACACGGCGAAAAAAGGGCAAAAATTTCTCAAGGTGGAACATTTACATGGTCAATGCGAACCAGTGGCAAAAAGAAAACCAAGTCGTCCACTAGCCGTGGTCCGCGAACCGCGAAGGTCAGTAGCGGAGAAATGATTCTGGAGGTTATGCCTAGGGAAACCAGTAATGAGGGTCGTCAGATTCAAATTCCGTTGGACGCCGCACAAAGGTTTTTTGGATTAGGTGGCGAGGTCGGAAGTTCTATTGAGCTGACACTAGAAAACATGGCTACGAAAGAACAGCGATCACTAACATTTACTCATAACAAAAACTCTACAGCTCGTCTTACTATCAGCGAACTTGAATATAGAAGCCGCCCATGCGTTCTTGTTTTCCAAAAAACAAGAAAACCACAAAAATTTATTTTTGAGATAGTGCGGCAAGCCATAGATCCAAGTCGCTTCTCTGAATTGCTCGACTTGTGCAAACAGAAGCCGCCCAAAAGACGTTGGAAACTATGAACCCACTGGATAGTCAAACATGAAGCTCAAATTTAAAGTCCAGCCCTATCAGACCAATGCCGTGGAATCCGTGGTGGATTGCTTTGCGGGGCAGCCCCTTGTGACGGGCGCGTCCTATCGCATTGACCCCGGTATCATAAAGAAAGGTGAGCATTACCGGCCAGAGTCCGAATATGAAGGGTTTAGAAACGCCGACCTTCGCTTGACCGAAACGCAGCTGATCCAGAACATTCATGCCGTGCAGAAACGCCAGAACCTGCCTTTGTCCGACCATCTTGCGGTCAGTGCTGGATGTAAAATCAATCTCGACATGGAGATGGAAACAGGTACGGGCAAAACCTACTGCTATATCAAAACCATCTTCGAAATGAACAAGCGATATGGTTGGAACAAGTTTATCGTCATGGTTCCCAGCATCGCTATCCGCGAAGGGGTCTATAAATCATTTGAAATCACCGCCGATCACTTCACGGAAGCCTACGGCAAGAAAGTGCGGTTCTTTATCTATAATTCCAAGCAGCTACATCATCTGGAGAGCTTCTCTTCCGATGCGGGCATTAATGTCATGATCATCAACATTCAGGCGTTTAATGCAAAGGGAGCAGATAACAGACGTATTTATGATGAATTGGACGACTTTCAGTCGCGCAAGCCCATTGATGTTATTGCCAGCAATCGCCCGATCCTGATCCTTGACGAACCGCAAAAGATGGGCGGCAAGGCAACAATGGATGCCCTGCCAAAGTTCAAGCCGCTTATGATCCTACGCTATTCGGCTACTCATAAGGTTGAGCATAATAAGGTGCATCGCTTGGACGCTCTGGACGCCTATAACCAAAAGCTAGTCAAGAAGATCGCCGTGCGTGGTCTGACCGTTAGAGGGTTGGCGGGAACGAATGCCTACCTATATCTGGAATCCATTCAAATCTCGAAGAACGCCCCGCCTGTCGCTAAGGTAGAGATGGAAATCAAGCAGACTGGCGGGATCAAACGAGTCGTCAAACGCTTGAACAAGGGCGACAACCTTTACGACCTCTCAGGCAGCCTTGACCAGTACAAGGGCTTCGTAGTCTCGCAGATCGACTACACGCAAGATACCGTTGAATTTACCAACGGCGAAGTTCTGACGGTGGGCGATGCCACGGGCGACGTAACCGAGGCCGCCATTCGCCGCATTCAAATCCGTGAAACAATCAAAGCGCACCTTGAAAAAGAAGCTGCACTGTTCACGCAGGGGATCAAGGTCTTGTCACTGTTCTTCATCGATGAAGTGGTGAAGTACCGCGACTATGGCCGCGATGACGAAAAAGGCGAATATGCCCGAATTTTCGAAGAAGAATACGAAAACGCGAAGCAGGAATATCTGGGCACACTGGCGTTGGATGATCACGACTGGCGCAAGCATCTTGAGGGCATCGACGCATCATCGACCCATGCCGGATATTTTTCTATCGACAAGAAAACCAAACACCTCAAAGACCCTGATGTTGAGGCTCGTGGAGATAACGCAGGGTTGTCCAATGACGTTGATGCCTATGATTTAATCCTGAAAGACAAAGAACGGCTTCTTTCTTTTGATGAGCCCGTGCGGTTCATCTTCTCCCACTCTGCCCTGCGCGAAGGTTGGGACAACCCTAATGTCTTTATCATGTGCATGCTCAAGCACAGCGATAACACTATCTCACGCCGTCAGGAAGTGGGTCGCGGCCTACGTCTCTCCGTCAACCAGAACGGTGAACGCATGGATCACCCCGCCACGGTGCATGAGATCAACATTCTTACTGTCGTCGCAAGCGAGAGCTACAAAGACTTCGTCGGCAACCTTCAGCGAGAAATCAGCGACTCTCTTTCTGCCCGCCCGCGCCAGGCCAACGAAGAGTACTTTACGGGCAAGATTATTCCGACCGCAGACGGCGGTACATTAGAGATCACGGCGGCGTTAGCGAAGCAAATCGAACGCTGGCTTGTCAAAAACGACTATACGGACACGGATGACAAGATCACTGAAGCCTATCATAAGGCCAAGGCTGACGGCACGCTTGCGGCTCTTCCTGACGATCTGAAACCACATGAGGCAGGCATTATCGCCCTGATCGACAGCGTGTTTAGTGAATCCCAGTTGCCCCAACCTGGAGACGACCGAAAGCCCAAGCCGAACCCACTCAACGACAATTTCAACAAGAAAGAGTTTCAGGAATTGTGGGCGCGGATCAACAAGCGCGCTGTCTATCGTGTTGATTTCGACTCAACCGAGCTTGTCGGCAAATGCGTTTCAACCTTGAACAGCGAGCTTAAAGTCTCGCCTCTTCAATACACCATCCATGCCGGCATTCAGGGCGACCAAATCACCGACGCTCAGCTTGCTGATGGCGAAGGCTTTACGCTCAAGAATACAGAAACGGGCGTATTAAACGCTTCCATCGCTTCATCGGTCAAATATGATCTGCTGGGCAAAATCGCCGAGAATGTTCACCTGACCCGCAAAACACTGGCAGATATCCTGGGCGGCATAGAAAAGGTTGTTTTCGAGCAGTTCAAACAGAACCCCGAACAGTTTATCGCCGAAGCCTCGCGTCTGATCAATGAGCAGAAGGCTACCATTATCGTCGAGAAGCTTGCCTATGATGAAGTAGCGGGAACTTATGACACCAGCATCTTTACCGCAGGACAAAATCGTCAGGACTTCACGAAGGCCAGCGAGAAGCTTAAGAAGCATATTTACGACTACGTTATCACGGATTCCAAAAACGAGCGCGCTTTTGTGCGCGAACTGGACACCAGCACCGAGGTTGTCGTCTATGCAAAGCTGCCGCGTGGCTTCCTGATACCTACGCCTGTGGGCGACTATAACCCCGATTGGGCCATCTCCTTTACCGAGGGTAAGGTCAAATATATCTACTTCGTCGCCGAAACGAAGGGCAGCATGTCGTCCATGGAGTTGCGCGAGATCGAGAAGAAGAAGATCGAATGCGCCCGCAAATTCTTCGATAAGATCAACGTGAAGATCGAAAAGGACAAGGTTAAGTACGACGTAGTCGACAGCTACGGCAAGCTGATGGATGTGATTGGGGTGAAAGCGGTGGCGTAGGAGAAAGCAAAGGAGGCGTAATGCTGAAAAAGATTGTCGGTATCAAGAATGTGGGGCGCTTCCGCAATTCTGCTGGCGTCGGCGATACTTCGCTGGCTAAGCACAGCTTTATTTTTGGAGCAAACGGGCACGGTAAGACCACAATCTGCGCCATTCTCCGCTCGGTGAAGGAGAATGACCCTGCCCATGTAATCGGACGCAAGACCTTGGGCGTGACTGACGCTGCCTCTGTCGAGCTTCTGACCAGCAGCGGCCTTGTAACGTTCAATGGAACATCCTGGGATGCGGCTAGGCCGGAACTTGCCATTTTTGATAGTGCCTTTGTAGCCCAGAACGTCCATTCCGGCGATGTAGTCGACAGCGACCAGAAGCGAAACTTGTATCGTGTAATTATTGGCGATGCTGGTGTTGCTTTGGCCGAGAAGGAAAAGGCCCTTGCCGAAGATGGCCGCAAGAAAACGACGGAAGTGAAAAATGCGGCAAATGCCATAAAGCCGCATATAGGCAACATGAAGCTAGACGATTTCCTTTCTCTTCAGCAGATTGACGATATTGACCATAAAATTGCTGCACAGGAGAAAACGCTTAGTGCCGTAAAGGAATCTGCCGCCATCAAGGCACGCAATCCACTGTCTAAAGTCATCGTTCCTGAATTGCCGACCAGCTTCATCGACCTTCTGGCCAGGACAATCGACGATATCGCTACGGATGCGGAACAGCAGATTAAAACTCATTTTACCACCCATGGTATGACAACCAAAGACGGCGTGAGTTGGGCCGTGCAACAGATCGACCATGCGGGAGAGTCCTGCCCATTCTGCGGTCAGGGCACAAAGGATATTCCATTGATCGCGGCCTATAAATCCGTCTTCAGCGAGAGGTACAAAACACTGCGCCGTGACATCAAAGCAGCGAAGGATAGCATCGAGCTAAATATGGGCGATACGGCTCTTGCTAAGTTGGAAACCTTCAACGCAAACCACGGGGCCGCAATTGAGTACTGGGCTAAATATTGTGCTCTAGATCAGCACGAATTGCAGATTCATCCCGATTTAGCACAAGCAATCACAGATCTGCGCACAGCCGCTACTGCACTGATAGACAAGAAAGCACATGCCCCGTTGGAGGCTATTGAAACCGATCAGACATTTTTACAGGCGCTTGCCACCTATGAGGTGATGAAATCCAAAATCTCATCATTTAATAAGGCCGTTGATGCCGCCAACGTTCTTGTCTCAAACCAAAAAACCGCCGCTGGAACGGCTGACTTGCCTGCAACCACAGCAGAATTAAATAGGCTGAAGCTCAACAAGTCCCGCTTCAGTGCCGCCGTCGTTCCTCTTTGTGTCGCATATAAAAAGCTAGTAACAGAGCAAGCCGATATTGAAACTCAAAAGAAAGTTATCAGGAATCAACTTAACAACCACACACAGACAGTCATCGCTCCCTATCAGGCGCGGATCAATGAATTTCTAGAAGCTTTTAATGCTGATTTTTCAATTGCAGAGACGAAGCACAGCTATTTAGGCGGTTCCGCCACATCAACCTATCAACTCGGTATCAACGGAACGAAAATCGACATCGGCAACGGCAACACCCCTTCGAATACACCGAGTTTCAAAAACACCTTGAGCGCAGGCGATCGCTCGACGCTGGCTCTGGCCTTTTTCTTAGCGCATCTGGAACGCGACCCAGGGCTTGCACGGAAAATTATCATTTTTGATGATCCCTTTAACAGCCAGGATGCTTTCCGTCGCAGGCAGACCATCCACGAGATCATCAAGGTTGGCCGTCTATGTGCACAGGTGATTGTGCTATCGCACGACCCGACATTCCTCAAACAGCTTTGGGATAAATGCCAACCCTCTGATAGGGCCTCCATCATTCTGGCGGATAACAAGAAGCAAGGCGTCAAAATTCTGCCGCATGACTTAGAAAAAGCCTGTCAGGGTCGCACCGCAACCGATACAGATGACCTACAAGCGTTTATAACGTCTGGTGCAGGTCAGCATATCGACATCATCCGTAAAATGCGGACTGTTTTGGAAACCTATATGCGCACCACGTATCCGGTGCAATTCGTGGACTCAGATTGGCTTGGTGACATTGTCGGAAAAATTCGTGCAGGTGGAGATATCCACCCAGCTGCCGGTCTTTACGATGAGTTGGATCAGATAAACGATTATACTAAGCAATATCACCATGGTGAAAACGTGACAGATACAATACCAGAATCCATTGATGCTACAGAGCTGACTGGTTTTACTAAACGAACATTGCGTATTGTTAAAGCTAGTTAACGTTAAACAGGTTATGGTAATTTATCCCATTAAACCCGTTGGTTAGTAGTATAGCTAGATAGTACCTGACGGAATGGGGCCCGTGTTTCAGTAAAACACAATCAGTGTGATTATGTGTAAAATATGCGACAACTTCATCAAGAAATGGGTGCTAACTTACTGTATGTGTTGACTTTTAAACCCTTCACACGGTAGGGGTCACAGGTTCAATCCCTGTCGCACCCACCACGCTTTTCAAGGGGTTAGATACCCTCCGACATCACTCATTTTTCGTTTGTGCGAGTCTCCGTGCGAGTTAAATCGTTAACGCGTTATTGAAATGTATATCCACATGAGGGACGCCCTCTAGTTTCCTAAACTCGGGGCCGAAAGCTTGAATCCCGTAGGAGACACCAACAGAATCAGATAAATATATCCTCCTCAGGGCTGTTTTGTCGTTTTTGCCTATTTTTTGCCTGCTATGCGGGATGAGACAACAGGGGATATGCTGGTTCATTCTGAAACAACTTACTGCGAATCTGGATTAAATAAGTTAGTTTATGAAATGCTTTTGCCATTCAGAATGGAACTAACACATGCAACCAGTATTCATCGATGTTCATATCCACACTTCAGAGAATCCTGACTGCCCTAATGAGAATTATGATTTGGAGGCGCTAATAGCAGGCATAGAAAAAATTGCAGAGGAACAGCCATACTTAATCTCCATAACGGATCATAACTTTATCAACAAAAAGGTATATTTGGAAGCTGTTCAATCTGTTGACAATATCCTTCTCGGTGTAGAACTACATATAAGAAACTATACAGAATGCAGGCCTTATCATTGTCATATGATTTTTAACGCTGAAAAAATCAACGAAACAATTATTGATGACGTTAATAAAAAACTAGACAGTCTGTATCCTAAAAAAACTGTTACCAATGATGATGATGTTCCAAGTTTAGAAGCAATAATGAATTGTTTCGATAATTATGAGTTTTTACTGCTTCCGCATGGAGGACAAAACCACTCTACATTTGATAAATCGATACCAAATGGGGTCGAGTTCGACAAAACCATGGAAAGAAATATCTATTACAATCATTTTGATGGATTTACAGCGAGAGGAACTAGTGGTTTAGAAAGAACGCATAACTATTTTGAGCGTCTAGGCATAAAGGAGTTTGTAAACCTAATCACTGCCTCAGACAATTACACGCCCGAAACCTATCCTGATTGTAAAGCAGGTCAAGAGGCATCAAATTTTGTCCCAACATGGATGCTCGCATCTCCAACATTCAGTGGTCTTAGGTTGTCGCTCTCTGAATCATCTAGGTTGGTATATGATAAAAAACCAGATGCTTGGGTTGAATGTATTGAATCGGTCTCACTCAAAAATGAAAATATTGACATAGACGTAAAGCTGACACCTGGATTAAATGTTGTGATCGGCGGTTCTTCTAGTGGAAAATCATTATTTGTTGATTCTTTGTATCGTAAAATTGTGAATAAAATTGAAGAGAGTGATTACATTAGAACTCCTTACAACATAAAAGATATAGAGGTTAAAAATCCATCAGGACAACACCCACATTATTTTAATCAGAACTATATTATGAAAGTTTGTGATCACAGAGATCGCAACAATACTATTGAGAATATTTCAATTTTAAAAAGCGTTTTCCCTCCCGATGAAGTTGAAAGACAAAAAATTGTAAATGTCTTACATGACCTAAGCTCTAATCTAACAGACCTTGCTCAGTCTATAACAGAAATAGAATTATTGCACGGAGCGTTAAGCAAAATCCCCGCCTTATCTAGATTGATAGTTACAGAAGAAATTCATGATAATCCTATACGGTTTATTCTACCAAATGATAGGGAGTCGAAGTTAATTGGTTATTCAGAAGCAGATTATGATCGTCACAAGAGAGTTCTTGATGAAATAGATAGAATCCTCTCAAGCAATCCCACCGTAACGCACGACACTAAATTAGTTGAGGCCCTAAATAATGAATTAATTGAAGCGTTCAATAACTCTCTTCTTGAAAAAACTGTTAGAGAAGTAATTGAGGAGCATAGGTTAGAATTAGATAATGCTCAGGAGAAAGAAGATCAAAAGGTTAAATCGAGAACGCAAAGCTTTCAAAAATTATTGGATAGTATGGAAAAATATTTGAAATACCACAAACAGTTTTATGAAGCACTGGACAAAATATCTCAGTTCTCAATAACGATTGATAATAAACCAATCGTTTCCATGGGGCATAGACTTCATATTGAGAATAAGTTTGAGTTATCTAAGAACAGCTTTCTGGAGGTAATAAACGAAACCCTTAGAGCAGATATACAGATTGGTTCATTTGAAGGAATAACGCCAGAGTCCTTGTTTAAAGACAGGTTTAAGAGAAGAGACCCTAAGATCACTAGTTATCAAGAGTTCGAGAACTATGTGAACCGTAGGTTTTCAGAAATGAATAAAAAAACCTACAAAATCATAACAAAGGACGGAAGAAACTTTGATCATTTGAGTGCTGGGTGGAAGACATCCGTCATTCTAGACTTGGTGCTTGGATGGGATTCTGATTGTGCGCCTTTAATAATTGATCAGCCAGAAGATAACCTTGCCACCAGCTATATTAACGCAGGACTACTTTCAGCGATCAAGAAATGCAAATTAAAAAAACAAATCATTCTTGTTTCTCATAACGCCACAATACCTATGTTAGGTGATGCCCAAAACATAGTGATGTGTACTAATGATAATAATAAAATAACTATCTCTTCAAATCCACTAGAGGGCAGTATTGGTGGAAAGAGCGTGGTAGACCTAGTAGCCGAAGTCGCAGACGGAGGAAAATCATCAATTAAAAAGCGAGTAAAGAAGTACAATCTCAAAGACTTTCGAGGTGAAGAATGAAATTGGTATTTAGCAAAAATGAAGAGTTAGAAATATCGGTTCATAAACTGGTTGCTGGTGAAAAGACAGCATTTAGTTATACCGACATGATCAAAGATCTGATCAATACAAGAAGGCTAGATGAGCCTGAGTTGGAGGGTAAATTTACTGATACAGAGAAGGAGAGCATTATCTCAATGGTTGAGCATATAAATACTGAAGTCGCTGACTTTTTCTCTGATGAGGAAGGGCCAGAGTCTTAATGTTTTTTTTGTAAGTAACCTTTTATGGCTATAGCAAGATTGGGCTTTATATGTGTACATATTTTATTATCGAAAATGAGGACAGTGATAATTCTAGAATCAAGATTGGGTTTAGTCGTGCTCCAAATGACAGAATTATACAACTCCAGACAGGAAATTCTAGAAAACTTGCAATAATGGGTTGGGTTGAAACTGCTGACCAGTCGCATGAAAAGCAACTTCACAAAAAGTATGAAAAATACAGGCTTAATGGCGAATGGTTTTCCATTGAGCCATGGAACGTACTGGATGAGTTGAAGACTGAAAGCACGTCATCTTTTATCTGCGTTCAAGCAAATGTAGGAGAGTTTCTTGGCTGCGATAACGATGCTGTTCCAGAATATATAGGTCCATGGGAGTGGCTTGATACTGAGATAGATGAATTTTGCCCACAGTGTGGATGGGGCGGTGGCGTCCATTACAACAGCGCACTGGGCTTGGAAAACTGTCTTAGATGTGGATACCCCATATTTAATAACCTGTAATGATCAGATCGTGTTCTCTAGTCTCTTCTTACGCAACATAGCAACAAATATTTGCGAAGGGTGACAGAGAACCCCCGTGTACCGGCCTCTGCGCTACACCCGCTGGCCTGTGCCAGCGGGGATAACGGTGTGAGCCTGCTCTGATACATCATGTCATCAGCATGGTGACGGTGTGGAAAGATTCTTGATCACTTCTTTCTGCTTACCTGCACCCCTCTCCAACGCCTCTTTTGCTTCAACCAAAAAGTCTGGATTGTGATGAGCATAGATGCGCTCGGTCGTCCGTGTGCTGGTGTGGCCAAGGTATTTTGAAATAACCCACATGGGCACGCCTGCCTGTGCCATCCATGTTGCTGCTGTGTGGCGCAGTGTGTGAGGTGTAACCTTCTTCAATCCTGCATCTGCGACAACACGACGGAAGCTCTGGTCAATGCGTAGAATTGGCTTGCCAAAGTAATCCATCACGCATTTGTCGTCGCAAATTTCAGGCGCACGGCTTTTGGCAATACGAAGAAACGTCATCAACTTTCTCGGTATGGGGACAATGGCCCGACGTTTGTTCGTGATTTTGGCTCCCTGCTTGTTCAGGTCAATAATGCCTTTCTGAAGATCAACCTGTGACCAAGTCAGTGTCAGAATGGCCTCTTTTCTGGCAGCAGTATAAAGAGCCAAAAGAATGAAGAAAGACAAATGCCAACGCGAGAAAGAGTGCGTGCGCGTTCGACTTTCATGTTTGTGGTCTGCTCTCCTCTTGTTACGGGCAGTTCTAAGCAGATGAGCGACCTCTTCACGCGTCAACCAACGGTCTTTCGGAGCAGATTGCGCTGGTTTCCAAACGGGAGCCGGAGCAGCAAGGCGGCCCTGTTTATAGTCGTGTCGGATCGCTGCCGCGAGAACCCCAAGTTCCCGTGATATAGTAGCATCGGAAAGCGTTTTACCCTGTCTGCGGGCATTCTTGTGTCGATAGGCCAGATATTCGCGGCAAGCCACAGGGCGCACATCGGCTACGGTACGGTGTCCCCAAAATGGAATGAGTGCCTTGATGTTAAAGCCAATCGTTGTCGAGCTTGCAACATGAACGGCATGTTCTTCAGCATATGAGACAAGGACATCTGCAATAATGCGGCGTGTCGGGCTTACTATGTCAATGGGTTGGTCTTTTTCGATGTTGTGCAAACTGAGTGCTTGGTCAGCTTCAATGCGATTTCGAGTGCCCGTCGATTTCTTGTACTCGCGTCCGTGTTCGAACCAGACAATGTACCACGCGTTACGCGCTTCAATCCATTTGAGATAGGCTCCTTTATTGCTCTTTGACATGGTTGTATCCTTTCTTGAATATAATTTTTGAGACTGTGTGGTGTGATTAAAAAACGGCCTGCAATGTTGACGAACTCAATGCGTCCGGCATGGCACTCATTCAAAACATGCCGTCTCGAACATTTTAAAAAGCAGGCAATTTGACTTGCGGTGGCGAGACTGGGAAGTTCCTTTAATTCTGGAAAATCGAGCCGCTCTTCCCTGCCCCCGTGTATGCTTTGATAAGGATTGTTTTCTGTCATGCAGAACCTCCCATCATTGTTGAGCCAAGGTTGTCGCGGGCAATAACGTTGGCGCGGCTGCACTGGGCGGCGTGGGCACACACGTGACTTTGCTTTGCAGGTCTTTCAGATATTCAGAGGCGCGGCCTGCATGGGCGGCGGCTGAGAAGATCAGCTTGCGATCATCTTTCAGAGCCTTGAGCCAGTGACCGATATAGGACGCATGGTCTTCACGGACTTCTGGCGTGATGCCGAGATCGGCACACAAGAACGCCGAGCCGATTTCGGCGACGAGTTCTTCCTTCGCATAAGATTCATCGCCGAAGCTTCTTGGCGCGTTGCAGTCGGTTACAAAAGTCCGCTCAAGACGGCTTTTGTGTTTTGTCCAGTGCGTCAGCTCATGCGTCAGGGTGCCGTAATAACTTTCGGGTTCCTTGAAAGCCTCTATACGCGGCACGCGGATATAATCCGGCGTTTCGGCATAAAAGGCCTTATCGCCGCCATGGCGCAGGTCGGCTCCTGTGTTGCGAATGAACTGATCGACAAGATCAAGCCGTTCAGGTTTGGAAAGCTCGCTCGTCTCTGGTTGAACTGTGAACCGTTCCGGCAGGCCTTCGATTTGCTCGGCATTAAAGACGCGATAGCCCTTCAGGAAGGGAATATCCTTTTCAATATCCTTGCCTGTCGTCTCGTCTTGTTCGGTTTTGCTGAAGGTGCTGGCGTAAACAACGGTGCAAGACTTCTCACCTTTGCGGATGTGACCACCATATTCTTGCGCTTGCCGGAAAGTCATCCATGTGGGGCTTTGATAGCCCTTGTCATAGGCCTCGCTCCACAAAAGCAGGATGTTGACACCGTTATAAGGCAGACCATTGTGACGGCGCGGGCGGACAATGCGCCCACTTGTGTGGGCAGAGTTCCAAGGTTTTTGCCAAGGACGAACGCCCTTTTCGAGGTCGGCAATGATCTTGTCCGTGACGTGGCTGTAGATGTTAAATTTGTTGGTCTGTTCCATGCGTTTCTCCATAAAAAATCCCGCTCGGAAGGCGTTCCGGCGGGTGGGTTAAAAGAAGCTCCTTACGGAGCGGGTTTGAGGTTTATTGCTGTTTGTCCATCATCTTCATGAGTTGCCGTCCGAGGACATAAAGGGCGGCTTGGGTTTTTGATAAAAAGAATACTGTGGCTGTGTTTTCCTCCATGACGCGATAAACGCGGCGTTTGTGTTTCGATAGGTAAAATGATTTTGTTTTAATGCGGTTCGGTGGCATGATCCCCTTTCTCTGTATGAGGTTTGTGATGAGTAATGATTTTTTGTATACAGTCCTGACACCGGAACTCATGTGCCGCGACATTAAGGGAAGCTTGTCTTTCTATCTCGATGTGCTGGGTTTCAAGGTTCAGTATCAGCGAGAAGAAGAAGGCTTCGCCATGCTCGAACGCCAAGGCGCACGGATCATGCTCGACGAACTTGTCCCCAGCAGCGACAGGAGCTGGACTGCCGCGTCGCTGGAGCCTCCATTTGGTCGTGGTATGAACCTGCAAATCGAAACGGATGACGTTGACGGTCTTTATGCTCGCGTACAAAAAGCCGGAGCTACAGTCTTCCTTCCCATTGAAGAAAAATGGTATCGGGCCGATGATGTTTATGTCGGCAACCGACAATTTATCGTTCTTGATCCGGACGGCTATATGCTGCGTTTTTATCAGGATTTGGGCGAACGCAACGAAGCTCCTTAAATCGTCAGTTCCGGCCAGAGCGCGAAGAAGCGCCTCGGCCATAAATGACCCCAGACTTCCCAGTCGATGATGGCTTGCTCTGGCCAGCGTTTTTTCTTGGGGTGCGTGGGCTGCATAGGCGGTGGTGGCGCGGCCTTCTTTCTCTCCGGTCTATAGCGAGCTGGCGGCGGCGTGGACTTGCTTTTTGTTTGAGGTGACTTCCTGTCCGGATTCGATAATCGCAAGCCTGTCGAACGCGGTTTTGCTGTTCTCGTTTTGCTTCCCTTGGCTCCCGTACTCCTTGGCTGTGGTCGTTTAAGGCCAAGCCTGACTTCCATCTCGCGAGCGACTTGCTTGGACTTTTTCCAGTGATGCCCCGGCCATACTGTCGTGCCCGTGACAAGGCTCACGCGGTTCCAGATAACGTGAAAGTGCTGCCGCCCGTCCTTGAC
Source organism: Alphaproteobacteria bacterium (assembly GCA_028683655.1). Lineage (GTDB taxonomy): Bacteria > Pseudomonadota > Alphaproteobacteria > UBA9219 > UBA9219 > UBA8914. Next base: position 32,717 of record JAQUHK010000002.1, on the reverse strand, counting down.
GTGTTCGACAATCACACGCTGGTGATGAAACATTTTATAGCCATAAACCTCTTCGCACCTGTCCGCGATGGCCAGAACCTGCTTGTCGGTCAGATGCTCGCCCTTCATCGGGTTGATGCTGATGTGGTGAAGCGGCTTTTTAACCTTGGTTGGGCAAGCGATCACCCACATCTTATAACAGGCATCGTCAAGGTCTTTGGCCTTTGGATCACTCAGTTCAACAATGCGCGTTTTCTCGTTCTCGCCAATATCCTTCATATATTGGGCCGCCGAAAGATAGCCGCCGCGTATGGTTGATTTAATAATCATTCATAACGCTTCCTTTCTGCCATGGCGCGGCGCACGGCATTGTGAGCGTCAACAAGCGAGTCAAAGATCGCCGCCAGCATGCCTTCGCCTTGCTGGGACTCCCCGCCTGCATTGAGGTGTTTGGCGATCTGGTTAAGGTTGTTGCCCTGATAACCAAGCTCACGGCTCAAATCGTGCAGAAGCTTTTGCCGCTCCGGATCAACGGTCGAGACATAGACATCCCCCAAGACCGAGACACGGATATATTCGCTCAACGATAGGCGGGCGGTTTTTGCCTTCCGCTGAACGAAAGCCTTTTCATCGTCGGAGAACCTTGCCATCAGGCGATGAGGTCTTTCTCTTCCGAGCTTTAGCTCGCATGGCTTTGGTCTGACCACTGGTGGTCTGACCAAAGGCGCAACTTGCGCGAAGCTTTTAGCTTTTTTGTCAGACAAAGTGTCTGACCGTTCTTGTGTCTCGCCGCTTTGGGGCGGGACTTGATTTTTCAGGCTGTCATAAAGACCGAGGGGTCGACACACGGCGCGGGCTGTGTGCCGGAACTGAGGGGTGATGGGCGGGCGGTTGTTTGTGTCTGAGGACATAAGGGGCCTCCTTTCTTTGGTTATCGATCAGATTCACGCGAACGGTTGGCAGGCGTAGCCGCCAACCTTTTCACGATCTGATCTAGGCAAAAAGAAACCCCCAGTCTGGCCGGACTGGGGGTCGTTAATGTTCTCTCTTAAAATGACTGACCGAGTATAAAACTGGTTGGGGCTAGCTGCGTCTTGGCTGGCACAGCTCCGTTGCCGCCATCCCCCATTCTTGTGCCAAGCGGCCAAGGCCTTTGCGCAACAGGCCTAGCTCCTGCGGGCTGGCTGCTGGCTGGTCATAGGCGCATACGTCGATCACAACACCAAGCACATCGGCGGTGAGGACGGCATAGGCTTGTTCGACATAAGCTAGGGCGCGGCGCAAACGATCCGGCAGACCAAGCCGCGCAGGGCTATCGATGCGGCTGGCACGCACCGAACAGGCGGCTCCGCCCGACACGGCGTGGTGATAGGCCTTCCAGAACCGGATGCCCGCCTCATATTGGGCATAGCCGATCAGCTTCTTCTCACAATAGCGGTCGAGCGGGCTCGACCAGCGGGCACGGTAACGCAACGTATCTAGCTTCTTCTTGCCATTGCTTTTGACAAGATCGCGGCGCAGCCCACCGCTGTGCTGGAAGCGTTCGGGGCATGGAGCCTGCTCCGCTCTGACCTTCTGGGTCGTTCTCTTAAGGGATTTTTTCATGGTCTTCATCCTTTGGTGCTAAAAATCGGTTTGGGCTATGGCTACTAAAGTTTCTTATCAATCTGAGAGGCACCATAGCACCTTTCTGTTACGATGTCAATACGAATATACAAAATGATTGCAAATTGCTTTCAGAATGGATTTAGCGGCTAATGTATTGATAAACAACGTTTATGAGGCAGTTCAGCCGTATTCCTGTTGACCAGACCAAACATTTTTTGCAGATTTCGAACGTTACACCATAAGAATGTTCTCGCTTTCTTCATATTCATATGGTATAAACAACCATAATGATTATTTTAGAAGGATGAAGCGTTATGAGCATTACAGGCAGACAGATACGGGGCGCACGTGGGCTTCTCGGTTGGTCGATGGAAGAATTGGCCGATCAGTGCGAGCTGACGCGCCTGACGATCCGCCAGATTGAAAATGAAACCGTGCAGCCCCAAGAAAGAACGCTAGCGCGTATCCTGACTGTTTTGGATCAGGAAGGGATCGAGTTTACCGAGAATGAAGGCGTTTGTGTCCGCAAGCACCAGATGCGTACCTACAGCGGAAAAACTGGGTATCGCCAGCTTCTCGACCATATTTACGAAACTGTGCGCAAAGGTGGTCGTATTCGCCAGTTCAATTTCGGGGATGCGCGTTATATGCCGATTGCCGACGATTATGCCGCCGAACATATTGCACGCATGGAAGCCATCGAAGGGCTGGATGCCAAGGTTCTTGTGCAAGAAGGTGAGCTGGGGGCACCGCTCAGCTATTGCAGCTATAAGCTCCTTGATGACGAGTTTAAGGATGTGGCCCCGTGGTACCTTTATGGGGACTATGTCGTTATCCCGCTGACAGATAACGCCTCCAAACGCGAATGCGTAACCATCTATTCCAAGCAGGTCGCCCAGCGTTACCTTCGTGAGTTCGATGCTTTCTGGGCAAAAAGCTCCGGCCTGCCCAAAAAGAAACGAAAGTAATAAGCCCCCAGTGAATGTGCAGGATTTTGTGATAAACTCGGATTAGTTTTGGCTCCTCAAATTTTGGGTGTCGCACAATGATTGAAACAAAAAACTTTCAACAGCTCATGGGCGGACTCAACGTCGCCGTGTTGCCCCAGAACGAGAAAGACATCCTCCACAATTGTGCGTTGAGCGGCATTCTGCGCGACTCGATTCAACATGAAGCCAAAATCCATGGAGCGACATTTGACGCTGTTGGTTTCCGACGCGCCATGAAAGTCATGTCTGCAGGCGACGTTGAAGTGTTATTCTTTGCCACTGCATGGGATACTTGCGATCCAAAGATTGTTGGTGCGACGATCAATTTCCGTTCACTCTTTTTGCAAAGAAACGGAAATGACATCGATGTTCATCGCGGGATTTATAGCGAGGATGTATGCATTCTGCCTTCCGAGATGAAGAAGATAATTCTTGAGAAGCCATATGCAAAGAGGCGTCCAGAGGGCGGGCTCGGCCACTCTCTTATTCAAGCCAGCATTGATTACTACGCAACGCATGGGTTCAAGGATGGCAGTGTACCTGTCGGTGAGATATTCGAGTTTGCGCCGGACAATAGAAGTATTGTCACGATCCAAGAAAAGTTGGGAGCGCATCTCGGTAAGGATGAAGAGAGTGCACTTTTCAAGATTGAGAGCGTGCATGGGCTTGAAGATAGATTCAAAGTACCCGTGGATGTCCAGTTTGTGCGGATGGCTGACGGAACGATTGATCCCAATAACTTTGTTGTGAGTTGGGAAAGCCCGAATGCGAAGCAAAAGGTGATGGCTAGCTTTACCAAGGGTCTTTCTACCTTTAAGGGAACGCCTGTAACGCAATGCCAGTTTATCAGCAACGGCAGCCTGCCGAATGCAGGTGTTTTGGAATGTGTGGTGTCGTCTATACTCAAAGCAGCGGATCAAGAGATTGGCGAGCGTAGCTGGGGCGGCCTTGTCCAAAGCGCGCCAAGTCCTCAAATCCCCTGTGACGGGAGTGTGCGAGAGGTTTTTGCGGCCCTGTTCGATGCCCAGAACATCATTCTGTTAGCCCCTAAACGTCGAGAACCTGTCATGACACCGCCGATGCACATCCATGTTTTGGAGGAGCCGGAGATTGCCGCCGCAATCAAAGCCATCGGCGGAAAAGAGCGTGTGCTAGGTAATCGTCCGATGCAAACGGCAAGCCTTGACTTGCGCAAGGCGGCGCAAAAACATAATGCGCCGTCACGGCCCCTTAAACTTATCAGTCCCGATGCGGCAAGACATGACCCGATTTTTTCACTGGCGGCATGATGATGACAGCGCACAGCCAAACCCTATTCGATCAAGCAACGGAACAGCTACGGCAAGCGCGAGAGTTGCTTACAGCCGCACAATATGGCGAAGCAGAACGATTGGCTTATCGGGCTTCGGACAGCATTGCCGCGGGCTATATGGCGAGTCTCGGCTGTGAGGCAGAACGGGCAACAGAAAAACAGCTCCCTCAGCATACGGCCAATAATGACAATGCTGCCGCCATCACTTCTATCAAAGTCTTCGAGAGGTTTGTGAAAAGCACCCGCAATATCGGCTCAACCCCCGATGAGTGCCAAAATATTGAGCATGTCATCGACACCGTCGCAGGTCTGCGCGAAGCGCATGATTGGAGCGTCCTTGACGAAATCACCGAAGGCGACGCCAAATTGATGCTTAGCAGTGTTACGGCTCTTCTTGGACTTATTAAGGCAAATTCTGGCCAAATCTAATGTCGCCATAACCATCTGAATCTGATACAAAAGATGGCGGTCGATTATCATTGATTCTGTCTTTTTGTGTCAGGTATGATTCCCATAACGTGTCTATGTGGTCCCGCTAATATGCTCTCTCATCACAGACTGGTTCCCCTGTAATGCCTGCTTACTGGTCTGCTGGAACAATAAACATTTGTCGATGATCTAGATGCGGCGATCCCCGACGCCGCTTAATACTTATCTAGGAGGCGGACAGTTAGCCGTGCTAAGCCGCTTGCTCAAATTTCGTTGCGGTTTTAAGTGGAGATAAGGAATCTACCTAATTTGTAAAGAAACTAATCCTTTTTGTGAGCATACCCTATCTACCCCATTGATTTTATCCGCTGGGCAGCCGCCAAAGCATTCTTCGCCGCTAGGGCAATTTTTTGCGCACGTAGGCAGTTCGGGTATCTTTTTAAATCTCTTCAGGATTTCTGTGATTGATGCCTTCAGCGCATCGGTAATTTCGGAATGCGTTGTAGGAATATTGAGACATGGGTGGTAGTGGCCACTGGCATCTATCCCAATGATAGATACGCCAGCGGGACAAGCTTCAAGCGGCGCGTGAGGAACAAGCCTGCTCGTGTGCATAGGCATGTTGGCTTTCTCACCGACCTCTCGGAATGAGTGAAGGAACTTAGTCATTGATTGAGCGTCAGGCGTCAGATCACCGCCAGTGCCGCGCATGTTTTGCTTAGGAAACCATCCCCCGAAAGTTATTGATGAACAGCCAAGCGAACTGCATAGTCGGGGAAGTTCTTGCAAGTCATGGATGTTTAGCTTTGTCGGAATACAGGAGATATCAACGGTCAGACCATTATACTTAAGCGTTTTGATCCCTTTGATAGTCCTGTCAAAGCTGCCGGAAAGGCCCCTCTGTCCGTCATGAACTTCAGCTGTTGCACCATCTAAGCTGACGAAAGCTTCGCGAAGTCCAGATCGATATAAATCTCTTGCAATAGAGTCAGTAACAAGTGTCGCATTTGTGCACAATGCGGCCTGAATGCCTCGCGCATTTGATGCTTGGATCAATTCTGGAATGTCTCGCCTCGTCAAAGGTTCGCCGCCGCTGAATATAATGCGTGTGACTTCAGCTTGAGGAAAACTGTCCATGATTGAGATGCATTGAGCCGTAGAAAGATCACCGCGTTCCTTAGAATATGGAGGAACGAAGCAATGTTTGCATGCAAGATTGCAGCGTTTGGTCAGTTCCCACAGAACACGAACGCCTCGCTGCACAGGAATAAATAAACAGGCATGGTCACCAAAATCACGAATACTTAAATTAACGGTTGTCATATCGTTCTCCTGTAAGATTATTTCAATGTTTGTTCGTTGCTGTTCTGCAGGTTGGGTATAGTATTACAAGGCCGTGTGGGTTCATAATCAGGAAAACCAAAAAATATTTTGGCGTTGCTGTGGAAAATGGCTAATTTAGCTTGAATGCGTTCTGGACCCCACTTCCCATCAAAAAAGGAATGGATCGCCCCCAAGGCCGTCCATTGAGCATGAATGGAATTCAGCGCTAGGTGTTTATATTTAACGTATTCTGATGGGTTTGCCCAATGATAGGGGAATTCGGTTGCCAATCTGGTTCCTAATTCTGGATTTTGATACCAAACTGAACGGATGAGATTTAAGGGGGCATCCGAACCATACATGATCCTTTTCAAACCCAAAACATCGTAGGCCAAACTTACAACTTTAGAAGAGGGCACAAGTGCCGTGTCCATATTGATATTGGGATAGGGCCTGATCTTCCGAAAGGCCGATTCCAATTCAGAGGTAACTGTTTCGCAAACACCCAAATGCGCGAGGCAAATCTTCAGCTCAGGAAAATCTTGTGCTAAACGTTCGACTTGATCAACGCATTGAGGGAGCGGGCTCGGAAGATGCAAAATGATCGGCTTTTTTAAACGCTCAGCCTCTTTCAAAACCTGTGTTGGAAAAAATTGATATACATCTTTCGCTGGAGGATCTAAATATAAATAGTACATTTTGAGAGCCGAAGCGCGAGGATGATTAAGCGTTTCAATTGTGTAGGGAATATCATTGGGGATTCCATAGATCGCGACCAAGTCCTTGTCGGGCGAGTTTTCCAAGAGATACGTGTTTGCAGCCCTGTGATCAATGCCAGGAAAAGCATGTGGAAAACGGAGGTGCTGAACGTCCTTGCCGGGCAGCAAGACTTTTGTCCAAGATTCAGATTCATCCAAATTAAAACTTGGAAAGGTTGACATCATATGATTGTAGACAGTTGGGGACAAAGATTTAACATGTATGTCCAGATTGCAGTGTGCATGGCAGTCGATGATTTGATCGGGAAGCCACAGCACATAGGTTGCAATCTGTTTAATTTCTTCCCGCTTCAAGTTGCTCGCATAGGCTAGATATTTGTTACGTTGAATCTTTTTCATCGTGTTCCTTTGTTTTTGTGGCCTATTCATAAGCTACGCACTCTTTAATCGTGGCGTGAAATGCGTTCCCTCTGGCCAGCAATGGCTCGGTTTTGTCCACACGCTTTACCATCGTAGGAGTAGGTAATGAGCTCGGACTCACAAGCCGCACAAAACGACCCGTCGTGTCTGGTCCCAAATGCCAAGATTCCAATTTATCCTCACAGCGTGGTTCATTTAAACAAACGTAAAAACTTTCAAATCTAGTCGGTGCAAGAAAGCTTCTTGTTATAACGACTTGCCCTTGCTTAAACACGACTGAATGAATTTTGTCATTCGTTCTGAATGAAATGCACTGCTTCATAAAATCGCTTCGCTTGTCGTTTTTTTCTTGTCCGCGACATCCGACGATTGCCTGTGCAACTAGAACAAGAAGCAGTGTGTTCTTAAATGCCTTCATTTGATTTCTAATTAGAAGCATCTATCAACCTTTCCTAATTACTCGATCCGACGTGCGCAACAGATAATGAGAAAGGTGTGTTGTCCAGCACGTCTCCTTTCAAGATATAGCCTCGACGAGGCTATATCTTTTGAGGAAAGGCCTATTACTTTGGTTTTGGCGCGCCGCGTGACAGTGCTTTGTGTCGATCCATAAGAAGCTCCACCCCTGGTCGATCAATACGCAGCCCACGCGTCGTCGCAATTTGTTCAAGGGCCTCTAAGGGAAAGCCATGAGCCGTAACGATGTTGAAAGCATGTTGGCTTGGCAATTCAGCTGATCCATTCAACTTACGGGTAACTTTATCGAATGCCTTAAGACCTGAAGACAGTGTGCGGGAAAACACGGCAACTTCCGCCGCAACAACTTCTCTAATTAAGGCGTCGCTTTTTTTAAATTCCTCGTGATTTCTGCCGTCTTTAGCCTGCACGACATTTAACAGTTCTGGATATGGAATCTTTGTTCGATGACATGCGGCGATTGTTTCCATTCGACGGATAAGGCGTCGCGTAATATATTCCCTGCCATTACGCCCAGGCGACACACCATCACTAATAAGGTGTGAAGCGGCGCGCACATGATCTGCAACGACACGACATTCATGTTGCGAGAAAACCGAAGGCATTTGTGTCAGAAGTAATGTGTACGGCTCCTCCTGATACACATTTTCATTGCCATTAATGGCCATAGTTAGACGCTCTAGGCCTGCGCCTGTGTCCACGCTGGTAAATGGAAGTGGGGCATACGAGCCATCAGCATTTTTGTTAAGCTGCATAAAGACACCAGCATTCCAAATCTCAATGTAGCGGCGTGTGTTAAAGATGCCAGTTTCTTCATAGCTGCCAATACCTGTTTTGTCGCCAAGATCAATGAACACCTCGGTGCATGGTCCACATGGCCCTGTGTCACCAGCGGGCCCCCATAAATTATCTTCATCACCAAGAGGAACAATTTGATTGCTTTTGAAACCCAACCGTTCCCATGCGCGATGGCTTTCTTCATCGTAAGCTAGCCCAATTGTGTCGTTTCCTTTATAGACAGTAGCATATAGTTTACTTTGAGGAATATTTAACTTCCCCATCAGCAGATCTCCGGCAAGCTCTACCGCGACATCTTTAAAATAATCTCCAATCGACCAGCTGCCAAGCATCTCAAAGAATGTTAAATGTGAACGATCGCCGACATCCTCAATGTCATTAGTGCGGATGCATTTTTGAACATTGCACAGGCGGGGGCTAATGGGCACAGCTTCCGCTGTAAAATAGGGTTTGATAGGAGCCATGCCAGAATTTATCAGCAATAAAGTTGGATCGTTCGAGGGAACTAGGCTGGCTCCAGGGATGATCATGTGATCACGTGATTGAAAGAACTCTAAAAATTGCTCACGAATAATTTGTGTGGTGGTTGTCATAATTCCCCCTTTTCATTGTTAAGTTGGTATCTTTTTTTCTATTTATTCGGCTCACGCTAAAGCACGCCAAACATCTCAACCTGCGCCAGAGTTTACACCTTGTTGCTTGTTCCGCCAACACACCTTTGCATTCCTAACTCCTTGGTAACACAGCTTTTTCAAGTATAGCAAGCGAGGTTTTGTCACAGTCAATTTCGGCCATGACACCGTAGGGTAATACAAACATAGGGTCCGTATGGCCAAAATCCAGATGTGAGAGTATGGCAAGGCTTGTCAGGGAAAGCTCATCACGGATCACCGAAAGAAATGCCTCGTCAAACAAATGCCAATCGGCTTTTGGCGTTTGTCCACTGGGACGCCCAAAGAGAATGCCGTTAAGAACCTGCAATATGCCTTTTTCTCCCATATGGCGTAGCCATAATTTGAAGTCATCTGCTGACGATAGTTCCTCAGAGACTTCGCAGAAAAGAATTCCGTCGCGCCAAACATCAAGCTCTGGCCATATGTTTGTATCCTCAATCATCTGCATTGTACTTACACACCCGCCAATCAAGCGACCTTGTGTGCGGCCTGTGCCTTGCAAGCACACCCAGCCTGTATTAGGATTCATCTTTCGCGCCTGCTTTTGATTTTCAGGACTGGCCCAGTCAAGATGTTCGGTAGTCCAGCCCTGTGCTGGCATAATGGTTCCGACGGGTTCAGGTGAAAACATGGTTTTCTCGATAGAATGACGCATATAACTATGCAAACCCGCATTTTCAGCAAATCCTGCCATAATGCTGGGGCCGTAAAAACTTGTCACACCAGCTTTTAAACAAGCAAAATGAGTTACCGTTGTATCCGAATAACCGACAAATAGCTTCGGATTCTTCTCGATTACCCCTATATCCAAATAGGGCAAAATAAGCACTGAATCATCGCCACCAATGACAGACACGATTCCTGATATTTCGGGATTTGTGAAGGCCTCCATTAAGTCATCGGCTCTTGCTGCCGGATTTTGAGCAATCCACGCAGGAGATTTAAGCGTATGTTTCATCTCAACCACGCGGATGCCATAAGCCTGCTCAAACTGACTTTTGCCCGTTTCATACCGGTGAGGAAAAATCGCAGCTCCACCCCAAGATAAGCTTACAGCAGCAACTAAGTCACCGGCTTGAAGGCATCGCGGACGAACCAAATTTTTCAATAGCACTGACATCTTATATCTCCCGTTTTAGCACATAATTGGCGCAGGATTGGACTGAATGAACTGGAACAGCCTGTCAAGCGGGCGATAGGGAGTAGCTCCATTCTGACTAGGATCAACCAGACCTTTTTGGCTTAAAAGATGATCCCTCACAACATCCGGAATATAGTATTCACCATCAGCAAGGTTCATTACTTTTTTTACAAGCTTTTTTCGGCTATGCTCATCGCGCCCAGATGAGGGCGGTGATGATAAAACTCTGCCAAGATTTGTAATATTCTTTATCGCAGCATAGTACTGCTTTTCTACAATTTTGCGCACGTCTTCAGCGTTTGATGGGGAGCCACCTAAAAATTGATTCAAGGTGTCTGTGGATCGCGTTATTTGATCCAAATTCATCCCTTCTATTAATCCCGTGTATACGGTATTACGCACAGCTTTGTTCAGAAGCTGACCCCTTTTTGAATTTTCGTCGCGCACGCCTGCTTGTACGATGATTGTCGATGTAACAGCTGAGTCGACAAAATGGTCGCTGGCGTTAGAACACACCTTTTCAAGAATGGATTTGTACGCATAGCTTTCAACCTGGCTCGCACAATTACTTTGAGCTTGATGAATTGTTTCAATTCCAAGCCCAATTTCGGACGCAATATGTCGACCACTATGGTCATATAGGCGGATAAGGTTGCCTACATCCTGAAATCCTGTTCCAAAGTTTTCTGGCAAGGCAGCAGCACCTGGCTTGCTAATATCTTTGACGCTAAACTGCCAGAAGTTCTTGTTGTGGTTAGAAAGAGCAAGAGTCACGCCTTTCCCAATGTACTCTTTGGTGCCAAAAATCCAGCTGTAATATTCTGGTGGACGTGTGTCAAGTTCAATAGAGAATGCATTATTGAATATTGAGTAATAAGGTGTTTCCTGACGGCTTGCTCTAATGATGCCTTTCGTCATTATTTGACCCACGAAACGGACAAGGGCATCAATCGTTAGCTTTTCGGCAGATGGTTGACATAGTGCGCCAAGCATATTGAAATAACTGTAGTATTGAAGAACAGGTGTCTTCAGAAGGTTATTGAGATTGTGTAAACGCAAACATGGTTGCACAAGCACCATGTTATCGAATTTCTGGTTAAAGACCAATTGGTTGGTTAAGAATGGTTTGAAAGCAGAAATAGAGGCACCGACAAAAATGACGCTTTGATCAGCTTCCGGAACTAGAGGCTTAACGCCGAAATTGACAAACTGAGCATCTTGAAATGACTGGATAAAGGCGTCTCGAATACGAGCGCAGCTATCCGAAAAATCTTTGGCCTGCATTCTTCCCCCAATAAACCGCTGATGCGGTGGCTCATTTCATAATAAAGTTATGCCAGAAACAGGATCACGTTGCTTTTCTTGCAATTACCAACAGATTGTTTCCACGTGCTGCCGCTTCTTGCTGGTTTGATAAAACCAGCTCAGTTTCGAACAACGTTTGAACGGCAGCATCATTTGCAAAAAGCTTGCTGTTGTTTGAGCTGTTGCCTACAATTTGTGTCTCTTCGAACTGTGGGTATACTGTTACGGGAAAGCCAAAGACGCTGCAGTCCAAAACACCGGCAGATGCAAAGATTTTCTTGATTTTGTCAGGTGAGAATACCCACATCTCAGGAACCTCATCTGTAAACTTGACGGCGCAGGACTTCATGGCTCTCTTAACCTCAATCATTCGCCCGAGTGATGCGCTGAAACTTACGGCATGGAAAAGATTGGGAATAACAAGACATATCGTTCCTCCACCGTTGATTTTATTCACAAGGCTTCGAATGACTGCCGCAGGATCAACAACAAAACTTAGCACGTTGTGAAAACAAATTGCCAAATCGTGTGGATTTAACGGAAAGCCTTCTAAATCATTCAGATCCAGTTGCTTCAATACAGCTCGTGACGAAAGCCCCATGCTCTCAAGTTTCTGTTTAGAAACTTCGAGCATGTTTGGCGTAATGTCCAGAAGAGTTGCACTACTTTGTGGGTAAGCCTCTAAAATCTTTGACGACCAGCGCGCTGTGCCACAGCCTGCGTCGAGAAGAGAAAATGACGGCTTAATTTTTGCCAAATCGCTCAAAATATGGTCGTTTAACAACCTCCACAAGAGTCGATCAGAAAAAACCCAATAGCTCTGTTCATCCGTCTTGTCATAATCTTTAGCTTTCGGATTGAAATATTCCACTGTTTCGCGAGCGCGATCTTTTTTTTCTCTGCTTGGCCATGCAATATCTAGAGTCATGGTGAAGGCCTTTCATATAAGGTAGACAGGTTTATGGGTAAAAGATCTGGTTGTGATCACGATACAGGAGGCTGCAATTCCGGATATCATTTGTTTGTGTTGCCCAAAGCAGAAATCGCTCAATTCCAAGGCCAAAGCCAGAGGTTTGCATAGGGCAAAGATCACGCATTTCAGCATACCACTCATAACCCGCTGCGCTAACATTGTGAACCCGCAGGGACTCTTCAAGATCTGCTAGCGAGCCAACACGCTGCCCGCATCCAAGAATTTCCCCTATTCCGGCAAGAAGGTCACCCGTCATCGAATAGGCGGTGCCCTGCAATTGTGCTTGATAAAACGGCACATTTCTCCATGGCATATGAGTTAACCAGATGAAGTCGCCATGTTTGCGCATAAGGGCTTTCTCACCAAGAGCTGTGATGTTGGAGAACCCAGTGCCAATATCTTCTAGCGCACCATCCACGGATAAAATTTCCTGTATCGCATCGCTGTAGGAAATTTTTGTGAAAGGATCGCGTCGCGCCGACAAGAGAAGAAGATGATCAATGTCTCCAGCAATTTCTGCTACTTCCTTTTCACAGTTTTCGAGCAAGTAAGCCACGAGGTGGCGGATATAGCCTTCAGCCAGATCTTGAACGTCATTAAGCACTCCGGGAATCTCAACTTCGGCGTGAACAAATTCATTTAAGTGACGTGAATCAACAGATTCCCCACGAAAGGTTGGCATAACATAGTACGCTCCATCTCGATTAAGCCTAGTTCCGACTTCAAGCGAAAACTGCATGGAATCGGCTAGGAAGACATCATTGCCCCTCAGTGATATCTGAACAGGAAGAGAATCACTTCCCATGCCCATGGGGCTGCTGACAGAGCCCGTTGTAATCGGGAAAACAAAAGGCTTGATAGATTTCTTTTCAAAGAAATCGTGTGTTGCCACGTAGATTGCACTCAGAAGTTTTGAAGTGAAGGCGTACCAAGGGTCTTGCAAAAGATTTTTAAGGTAGAATTCCTTGTTCTTCCAAGCATTACAAGGCGTTATAATCGGTTGATTAGCCACGTCTACTTCTTTTTGAGCACCACTAAGCACTAGTTCCTCCTATGTTTGAGAAATAAGCCACTGATCGTCATAAAAGCCCTTGCCTAATGAGCCTATTGCTCATTGGAATAAAGATCAAGCCACAATTTTGACATATTTTATATACTAAGCGTCCATGTTTTCTATGTCTTGCCTGTTAGCCCGCCATCATCCCATAGCACTTTGCCAAATTAATTGTTATCCCCCGTTTGGGGGCATTGTTCTCTTATTCACTCGTTCAAGTTGCTTTCTTGATAGGGCACAATCAGTCCTAGAACACACGCTATTGAAACAGCATGCACTTTATTAACTGCTCCCAGCTTCCGAAGGATTCTTGCTAAATGATCTTTGACTGTTTCTTCAGAAAGTGACAGTATGATGGATATTTCCGAGCGTGTCTTGCCTCTCGCGCTCCAAGTCAAAATTTCGACTTCTCTATGCGTTAGTTTCTCTGTTGGTTTTGATATTCTCTCTTTCTTAATGTAGGCAGGGGACGAGCAAGCTTTCGTTTTATGCATAGCGCACCCCCTTCTCGAAAGGGGAACAAATGCCGTTCTTGCTGCACTTAAGTTCAACGTCAGCAAGCGCACAGGCAAAATGCCAGAGATATGCTACATCTTGATGCGTGAAGCCTTTGTCTATGAGAGTTACCTGCGCGCAGTAACCGACCTCCATTGTCGTTTCAACTATTGCGTCAGCAATACACGCGACAAGCTCAAACCGTTTATCTGTTGCGGTGGTGATTTGATCGAGAATGCGACTTGGGTGCATGCAGTTAATCATGATCTTCCTCCATGATTTCAGGTGCGGTAACAGTGAGATGAACCGCGCCAACATAAGAAATGACTTTCAATGAGCACTTCGAGGCCCTCTCCGTTGGACCGCCGGTAAGCGTCTCATAGTGAACAAATTGAACGCCATGACGGGCGAAGGCATCGACAAGCGCCGCTAGTGTTTCTTTCTTTGGCGAAGAGACGCCATATTCGATGTTTTTGATCGTTTCTGCGCACATGCCGGATTCGTTGCCAAGATCCTTGCGTGTCCAACTCAGCAATGCCCGTGCGGCTTTGATTTGTCTAGGGATAGGCTGTCGAGAAATCATTTGTGTCCTATGCCTTTTGTGAGAATTTCGTTTGTGACAGCTCACGGTAATTTTTGCCTGTTCTACGGCGCACCCGAAAATCTTCTGCCATACCAATCAGCACTTCCATTTCCTCACGGTCGCCGGAACGATAGCGTTTAAGAAATGTTTCTTTGTCGATGAATTCGCATTCTGTTTCTTGCCATGCGCGGCGCGGCCCTAGACTTTTGACAAAGGCGGTTATGACAAGTTCATACGAGACTTCACAAAGTAGTTCGCCCTGAGTTGAAAGCACGGCGCAGATTGTCACCGCATCAAGCGTTGCGCTGGCATGATCTATTGCCACGCGTCGTGCCGTATCTTCTAGCGTGTTGTCGTCCCATTCGCGGACCCCGCGTAGAATATCGAAGTCTTTGCCTTTCTTCACGGTCAGAACCTCGTTACCGTCTTCGCTGAAAAGGATGAGATTGACGCGCTCCGCGCGATCCCAAGCGAACGTGAAAAGCGGTTCATGAATGTTGTGGATGAGGTGTTTGTTTGTCGTGCCTATCGTCATGTTGAAATCTCCTTGTTCAATATCAACAAGGATTACATGCGCGGTTTGAGGAGAAAAAAAGAAGACCAATTTTAAGGCACAGGAACCAAGTTTTTGGTTATAAGAACCAATTGCGATTCAATTTGGTTGTTCTGCTGAATCTGTTGTGCAAAAGCGCAAACATATTATGCGGTGCTGTGAACAAAAAAGAAGCCGCACAGGGAATTGTGCGACTTCAAGCCTTAATGCGCCTTTTGTTATGCGCGGGCACGCTCTTCTTTCTTATGTTGAACGGGGCGCGAAGCTTGACGGAAGGATGCAGCAATCCACGCACCACTGAAATATATCCTGTTTCCTATAGCTGTTTCTGTGTTGTTAAAAACAGCGTACTTATATTGTACTCGGTTGCCGTGGAACACCATCGCAAAGCTATTATCAAAAACAAAATACGACATGGCGCAATTGCAGCTTTCATGTGCAATTTTGTACTGGAATTTGTCGAGCAAGAACTGTGGCGCGTCAGCTTCCCGTAACAGAACCTTCATATCGGCATGAACCAGAATCTTTTTGAGACGCTCAAAATTTCCGTTTTCAATGCCAAGGGATTTCATCATAACTTTTTGAGTTGGAAAAATGCCGATGATTTCTCCCCCCTTGCTCTTTGCCTTGCTCAAAAGAAGGTCGAGGAAAATGTCAACGCTGTCTTCCCCTTCTATTAGCGCAACATCCATTCTTATGCGACGAACGCCGCCATCAGTAAACTCAAGCCCGACCTCTTTCATGGCCTGGCACAGTTTCTCAAGCGTCTTGCCGCGCGGAATAAGATCGCCGGATTCCAAATTGCAAATGGTATTGCGAGACAGCCCCGATGCCTCGGCCATTTCCTCGCGTGTCCATTTTTGCATGGATCGCGCCCCTCTAATCTGTTCGGCGGTCACGGTGTTCATAAAATTTGTTTTCCAAAAATCAGTTTACGATGTGTTTCATCTTTACATTCATCAAGAAATCCATCGCGCTATCATACAGGCGCGAGGGAATCATTTTTACGTCTTCAAAACAAAAATGCGCCAATAGAACGGCCATGACGGTTGTTTCGTTGGCTTCTTGTGAATAGGCCACAAAGGCAATCATGCCAGAAAGAGCTTTGAGTTCGATTTCGTTCAAAAGCTTTCCATGCGCTTCGCGCAGAGCCACGAGGCCGGAAGTCAAAAGGCGTAGATCGCTGGAAGAAAGGTCGCGGCCCACCTGATTGACGGCTTTAGCAAATAGCTGGTCGGGGGAAAGGCTCTTAGGTTTTGTCATGGCGCAGACCTTAATGCATCACTGAATGGGCTGCGGTGTCTGTGCAGAGGATAAAATGTTCCCAACGTTGTTCTAGTGTCATATGAAAATGCTGAACTTTGTTGTCTTTTTCCCAGATATGCATGATATTCCAGATAAAATCTTCGCCGTGCTTTTTGTAAATCGTTTCAAAATCAATCATTTTGTATCCTCATAATTGAAAATTCGACTTAATGCATGTGTTGGACAATAGCGTAAAGCTCAGGTTCAAGCAACAATAATGTATATTCGATATAGCCTGCCAGTATAATCCGATTATACCGATGGGGCGCGTAAGCTAGGAGGGTTAATAAAATAGTAACCTTTTGACTACCAATAAATGGCATCCTTTTACTCATAATGGGTAGCGAACGTCATATCGAACGATTTTTCTTTCAATCTTAATTGCTGCAATGGTATAAACTGCACATACTTTTTATGAGGTAAGGTAATGCACGTTTCAGGCAAGCAAATTCGGGCAGCGCGTGTCCTTTTAGGTTGGGATCGTAGTGATCTCGCGAAGCATAGTGGATTAAGCACAGCAGCGATCCACTATATTGAAAATGAAGAAAGCTCGCCGAAGAGAGAAACGATTGAAAAAATAGCAGTGGCTTTTCGTAACGCTGGTGTTGAGTTTATCGAAAATGAAGGCGTTCGTCGCGCACCGATCGGTGTTGAGATTTTTGAAGGGCGAGATAGGTTTAATGATTTCTTAATACAGGTTGAAGCTTACCTCGAACAATTTGGTGGGGATGTTTTTGCATCCATTACAAACGAGTGTGCGTTTCAAAAAGCTGTTAAGAACATAGAAGCTTATCGCAAGAAAATGCTTGATCTTGCAAAGACAGGCAAGATACGAGGTCGGATTTTGGCAGCCGATGGTAACTTCAAACGAACGTGGGCTGATTTACGACGACAGAAAAAAATTATTGGAATGCCTGACGTCTCTTTCTATGCCTATGGCGATAATCTGGCACTTATTTCTTTCGATCACCAGACCCCCCCCTATGTTGTCCTTCACAAAGCAGGTCCATTTGCGGCAGCGTATAGATTTGCTTTTGATGCGGCATGGAAAGAAGCGGAGATTGTTGAATGAGTATGACTTTCCGTTTTCTGGATGAAAATGACGCGGCGAAATATAAACAGCTTCGCACAATCGCGCTAACGGGACCTGACAGCCGTTATTCGACAGGCAATCCCAAAACGGAACTGGTCTGTACAATGAGCGAATGGGGGGCCCGCTGCAAGGAAACGCCAAACCATGTAATTGTAGGGTCGTTTTCAGGGGAATCTCTTGTCGGTGCGATGACGGCAAATAAGGTTGACGAAATGACGGTCCGATATGGCGAGGCCTATGTGTATCCCAATTACAGGGGATCAAAAGCGGTAAGCGTATTTCTTGCTATGCTTGACAACTGGGCTCTTTCTCACGGGCAGCATTTATCTGTGTTTACAATTCGTGAGGACTATACGAAGTGGCTACAGGCCCATGTTCGTAGAGGGGCAATTATTAAAAGTAAAACAATTGCCCTTTTTGCCGATGGATCATCAGCCCCAATTTGTTATCTTGAACGGCTTATCCCCCCTAGTGCTCTTGAACGGCTTAAGATTGCTTAACATGGGCAGACGGAAGCGTTGAGGATACGGAGGGCTTGATCTTGGACCTTCGCCCGAATGCCCGCGAGTTTGCTGGACTTCCTCTTGAACAACGCTTTAAAGAGGCTCTTCCATATTTGAACCAAGGGCTAAGGGCGTGGGCCAGTATCGCTGATCTGTCGTTATTATTGTACGATATGTAACCGAGTTCATTAATAACCGCAATGGACGGGCCGGAATAAAATACAACATAGTCTTTGCATGCCAATACAATGGCGGGATCGCACGCCAAAATCTGATTTTGGATGTTCTTCCGGTAATCAACAGGCACAAGCCCGGATGGTGGCGCAACGAACGCACACTTCGACATGGTCAGTCTCCGAAATGAGAATGATTAGACGAGTGCGCATACAGGAATGCCATTCGGCGACATTCCATTAGTAGCTGTCCGTGCCCTACGATCTATGAAAACGATCCCTGCCTTTTCGGCTGTTTCCTTCAGGAAGGAAACAAAATCATTTTCAACGTCAATACCAAGCGGCTTCAATCCAGCTTTCTTAAAGGCAGCCCGGGTCATTTTAGCTTTAAGCTGTTCAGGACGTTCAACTTCTAGTGCTGAGCAAAGAGATTTATGGGTATTCCCTTTTTTCTCAAAAAGGAGGCTGTCAGCGCTATAGGTCTTGCCGAGCAATTCGTCACGATAAATCATTCCCAAACTAGTGGGCTCGCGCATATCATCTTCTGTAGTTATTACAGACATGACATATGTGAAGCGAGGACTCTCGGTCACGTTCAAAAAGCTCCGAACCTTTTTGCCCCAGTCAATCGTTGGAATTGAAAGGGGTCTGAAATCTAAAAAAGCTATTCCCAACATATCTCCTCCTTATGTGTTAAGTCAAAATGCTTTCACTATTTGTTAACTAAAATCCGTAGCCATCACGCAAAATCCAATGAAGGCATTGTACCAGCCAGCGCATGAAACTATTAGGAAAAACAATGGTTTAAAAAGCGCTAATCTACCACTTACAGGTAGGAAGTTGCCAGATATTGGTAACGTAGGAAGATTTTAATCGCACCCACCTCTTTAGAAAAACTTCTAAAGGCAAACGTATCAATTTTATATGGAGCTAAGAGTTATCAAGTTGGCCGAGCCTCGTTTGTTATCCCAAAGACCATGTCGCTGACAAAGCGTTTGAAGGACTCGTTCTCAACAAACTGTTTGTAGACGTGTGTGTCGTCTTTCAAAAGTGCCTGCATAACTCGATTTAACGCTTGATCGTGAGCCATGCGAGCTGTGTGTGGGGTGTTCTGCTTGGCGTTCTGGTATGCAATATCCGCAGCCACCTGAGGCACAATATCTTCTCTGATACGCTTTACGACGCGGTCGGAGTCCGTGAACAATGTGCCGAAGTTTTCATTAAAGCTATGAATAATGTTGCTAAGCCTATCCAACTCAGGCTCCGCCCTCCCACCACGGTTATCCAATGGGATCGGAGCAATGCTTGCATCCTTATTCTCTAAGGCAAGCTTCATCACGGCCTTTTTCTCGACGCGGTAGCTATCCATATCGATGGCTTCTAAAATGCCTTTCGATAAATCTTGCTCCTTAGGTGCAGGGAGTTTCGGAACAAGGAGGTTCAACAGTATTGAAAGCCTTTCCCACTCGCTGTTCGTGTACGGCATCACCGAGGCAAGGAAGTCATAAGTTCTTGTGAACATCTTTGCCTTGCCCTTAAAATCGACCTGCTGATCTTCATCAAGGGCTTCACTGTATGTTGCAACGCAGACATCCAAAATGGGGTCTAGCTTGTCGCGCTCTGCACCCGCCAAAAATAGCGAGACGAATGTCTCAATCTGTTGCGGTGAATAGACCTGAGCGTCGTCCAACGCGGCTTTCAAGTCGTGAAGCTTATTGGGATCGGTTTCTTCACTCAGGATAGTTGTGCGGTAGTAATCCTGAAACGCGAGAGTGATGGACTCGCTGTTATTTTGGAAGTCGAGGACAAAGCAGTCATGTTTTTGCGGATGCGCCCGATTAAGCCGTGAAAGGGTCTGCACAGCCTGAATGCCAGCAAGAGGCTTGTCCACATACATTGTGTGCAAAAGCGGTTCGTCATAGCCTGTTTGGAACTTGTTGGCACAAATCAGGAAACGATACGGATCATTTTGAATTCTGTCCGCAATGTCATTGCTAGAAAAGCCGTTTAGGGAAGCTTCACTGACTTTGATGCCCTTGTATTCTGGCTCACCAGAGAAGGCAACGATGGCTTGATAGGGGCTCTTTCGCTCGACAAGATAGTCTTTGACCGCGTGATAGTATTGAATCGCACGCTCAATGCCATTCGTGATGATCATGGCGCGGGCTTGCCCACCGATCTTACCGGAGGCGATAACTTGATTATGGAAGTGGTCAACCATAATCTCCGCCTTTAGGCGGATGGCGTGATCATGAGTTTCAACGAACTTGCGAAGCTTTTTGTTGGCGCGTTTAGCATCAAACTCAGGATCATCTTCAATCCGCTTGATTAGCTTGTAATAGCTATCAACAGGTGTGTAGGCCTTCAAAACATCAAGGATGAACCTCTCTTCAATGGCCTGTTTCATTGTATAGCTGTCAAAGGGTGTATGTTTGACTTTGCCTTCTGAATCCGGTGGCAAAGCCTCACCAAACATTTCGAGCGTTTTGTTCTTGGGCGTCGCGGTAAACGCAAAATAACTCGCATTCGTGAGCATCCTGCGGCCAGCAATCCGCTTTTCCAAAGCCTCATTGACGGTATCTTCTGGATCAACTTCTTCTTCGGTTGTTGGGTTGCTTAGGGCTCTGCTCATGGCAGTCGAGGTCTTGCCGCCTTGGCTCGAATGAGCCTCATCAATCACGATGGCAAACGTCTTGCCCCCAACGGCGGAGATTTCATCGAGGATAAAGGGGAACTTTTGAACCGTAGAGACGATGATCTTTTTGCCCTCAGTAATAAACTTACGAAGGTCGCCTGAATGTTCGGCATGGCCGACGATGGCACCAACCTGTAAAAATTGCT
Source organism: Alphaproteobacteria bacterium (assembly GCA_028683655.1). Lineage (GTDB taxonomy): Bacteria > Pseudomonadota > Alphaproteobacteria > UBA9219 > UBA9219 > UBA8914. The sequence continues at coordinate 11,970 of JAQUHK010000002.1, read as the reverse complement.
TAATGGTCTTTTGAATCTGGTCATCCAATATGGTGCGATCTGTTACGACGATGACCGAACCAAAGACTTCCTTGTCATTACGTTTCACACCGATCAACTGATGGGAGAGCCACGCGATAGAGTTTGATTTACCGCTTCCCGCCGAATGCTGGATTAAATAGCGTTTACCGACCCCATTGGCCTGAACATCCGCCAGAGTCTTACGGACAACGCGGAGCTGATGATAGCGAGGGAAAATCTGGACGCGTTTTTTCCTGCCCGTCTTTTCATTTTTAATTTCGACAATCTGCGCATAGTTTTCAAGAATTTCTGTTAGCCTTTGCGGGTGAAGGATTTCTTTCCACAAATAATCCGTCTTGAGGCCAGTAGAATTTGGCGGATTTCCTGCTCCATCATTGTACCCCTTGTTGAATGGCAGGAACCAAGAGGCTTTCCCTTTCAGTTCTGTACACATACGCACTTCGCTATCATCCACGGCGAAATGAACAACACAACGACCAAACCCGAAAAGAAGTTCGCGTGGGTCGCGGTCACGGCGGTATTGTTCAACGGCGTCTTCGACGGTCTGTTTGGTCAGGCTGTTTTTCAGCTCAAACGTTGAGATAGGGAGACCATTGATAAAAAGGCAAAGGTCAAGAGCGCGACGTGCCTCATCAAGGCTATATCCAACCTGACGCGTGATTGAGAAGCGGTTCTTGGCGTGAAGCTCTTGCGCCTTAACATTGCCTTCTGAGGGCGTGGCATAGAACAGATCAAAATGAACAGGCCCGTGCTCAATGCCTTTGCGTATCACATCGATAACACCGCGCTTGCCGATCTCTGAGGACAGTCGCGCAAGAAGCTGTAACCGAGTAATGTCTTTGGGATCATCAGCATTGGCGATGCCAAGCTTTTCAAAGGCGGCGAGTTGAGTGGCACGTAAGAAGGCAAAGAGTTGTGGCACATCGAGTATATGGGTGCGATCAAAGTCCTTGGGGCTTCCAGCATGGTAGCCTGTGCCGGAGGCATTGGGTTGCTCCGCCACCTGATTGGGCGCAACGCCAATGCCATCCAAGCCAGTCATATGCCGGATGATAAGAGTTTCAAGACCCTTTTCGCTCGTGTCCGTCGTCATGCGCTTCTCGTTAATACGCCTGAAGACCAACCCTTATCGGCTAAAACCTGGCATGCAAGTTGTATTTGATTGGGACTAAACTGGCGTTTACGTTCGTTCCAAGCATACGTTTGCTGAATAATATTACCTAAAGTCTTTTCACCTTCATCATGAGTGGAAATCCAGTGCACAGTTGAAAGCAACTCCAACCCAAAAGGAGATTCAAACCCTTCAACCAAATTAGCCACTCGATCAAATCGATAACGGGTTTCATCGTTATCTCGAAGAAATAATTCAGCGTCAGCTATTGCGCCAGGAACGAGTTCAATTTGCTTATCCGGTGCGTCCCCACCATCCGCATAACCAGAGATTAAGTGCCCCTCTACATGTCGTAAAACATGTCTAAGATTCTCAGCATATGGACCATAGGGAGCCTTAACATACTTCAATCGCAAATTTTGACCAGACTCTTGCATAAAGTACATAAGCTTATGAAGCTCAAGAAGAGTGACGAAAGGGTCGAGCAACCCTTTCAAGTAGCGATCAACAAGGACAACCAGAGCCGCGCGCCCTGCTGTCATTTTTGGAACGTCACTTGATTTAGACATATTCTTTGCTTCTGGGGCACCATTAGGCTCGTAAACCACAACCTCAAGATTATTAAATCCCCTAAGGGCTTCTTCGATCTGGGGACGAACGTCTAACCACGACAAACCACCAAGTCCGCTTCCTAAAGGAGGAATAGCGATTGAGCGAATGTTTCTTTTGCGTATTACTTCGACCAATGCCTGCAAGCCGGACTGAATGTCCTCCATGCGACTCTTACCCCGCCAATGCCGCTTGGTAGGAAAGTTAATAATATACCGCGGATTTACTAAAGTGTTCATATCATGAACAAACATTCTTCCTGGCTGTACTTCACCCTTTTGGCAGGCTTCTTCATAGGCCTTAAAGTTATAAGGAAACGCATTCTTGAATTGGAGCGCAATTCCACGCCCCATGATGCCAACACAATTAACGGTATTGACCAAAGCTTCAACATCTGCCGAGAGGATATCGCCTTTTCTGTATGTAATCATTTTGACCTCCCCTCTTTTCAGTAATACCACTCAGTCCGTATTTCGACAGGTGGACGATGATCAGCTCCTTGCGTAGCAGCATATACCTGTTGCGCTACAGCCGTTGAATGTACACCGATCCGCCGAACTAGATGCCATGGGAAGTAACCATGAAGCAAAAACTCGGCTTGTTTACCTTCCTTGATATCGGCCTGACGAAAGTCGGTAGCCATGACAGCAGGCCAATTAATTTCACTAAGTTGGGTTAAGTCGTTACGGAACTCAGTATAACACGCCCCAGCGTTGGACAAAGAAAAGCACCATTTACGTCCCTGTTCATTGGCCCAATCCACAACTTCAGATAAGTCGGATTCCATATGAACGATGGGGCCTTGCCCTCCACGATAAGTCAAGTCCTGATGATTCCCCATATATATCAAATATAGCATGACAGAGCGAGTACAAAAGTAGAACGGAACATAATCCGCAACATATGTATCTCTATGGCACTCAATAGCCAAAGAAAGCCGCCTTTGCTTAATTTTCCCCATCCCTATCGTGGTTCCAGCTCCTGCCCGTTGACACATAACCGAGTCTGATAGCAATCCCCCTGATTCTATAACGGAAGCCAAACGATCCACATGAGCAATATGATATATCTTCGGGTTTGTGGGAGGATTCGGCATGGTCACGCCTCCTCCAACTCGGACATAATATCACCCTCTGATTCAAGAAAAATTTCATCCTTCTGAAGATCAGGTAGATTTCTTGCTACCTCACGCACATCAAGTTTACCTGTAACGACATCGGCCACAAGCCGTGTGCGATATTCGCGAAGGAGTTCTATTTCATGTTCAAGGCGTGTAATGGCTGTTATTAACGGACGAGTTTGCTCAGTCGTATAAGCAACAATTGCATCTTGCTCTTCTGGTGGTGCAACCGCGATGGAAATAGACATTAGTCGATCTTGCGTTAGCTTTGGCTGTGCTGCTCCAGAGATCCAAGGATTGTAGCTCAACGTCTCAAGAAGATGAGCGAGATAAACAAGGCTGCCTCGTTTCGGCTTAAGGATATGTGCATGGTTATTAACCCAGAACTTACCCCTAGCAATTATCGCGAGGGGAAGATTGCGAAGCACTAAGTTGGCCCCATCCTCCGCAATCAGAAGCAGGTCATCATTAAAAAGAAAAGCATCAACCTTATCAATAATACCTGATGCCCCATAGTAATCGTAGATTCGTGAAGTCATTGCTCCGCGTTCGACAGCATTTAGAGGAACTCTTTGTGTGTTCAAACAACGAAACTCGTTCTTGACCCTAGATATTTTCCAATGAGCGGGGATATCGCCAAGCCAGGGAATGCCGGAGGGTTTGAGGGGAACGTTGGGATCAAGGCCTTGGGTTACGGCACGGTGAATGATGCTCTGCTTCTGCTCATTCAACAGCGCAATCATTTTGCGTTTAGCCTTAATCGCCCGCTCAAACCTCCCATTCGCCCAATCTAAGAAACGGTTAATTGCGAACTGCTCAGTGGGTGGCGGCTCAGGAGTATAAATCATTTTAAAATGCTCAGGCCGCAGACTCCACATATCTGATGTTATTCCGTAAGACCATCGTTCAGCTTCCTTTGCAAACTGCGGCGTTCGGTATAGATGGTGAAAATAGCGCGAGAGGTTATAATCTTCACGTAGGCGCATAACGACATAAGCGGGACTTATGATTCCACGAAGATCTGATGCGCCTATTGCTCCCTGCCAAGCTCTCATTTTATTGTAAGCAATATCGTGTGGCCGCACGAGCTTGTAAGCCGACTTGTCTAAATTTGAACTGTCTTTCTTCGATCCTGATGCAAGTAGGGCTCTCTGTTGAACAATGCCTCGTTTTATAGTAACGGACAGCATTTCTTCGTCAACATTGTCTCGATCCTTCACCTCAGCAAACAGCGCACGATTTGGTAAAACTTTCCAATGCGCGGGTACATCACCAATCCAAACCTGATCGGTTGGCTTGTACTCTGGATATGGCTTCAAATCAGCAATCATGATTGGACACCATCACCCATCTGACGTTCATAGGATTGGCGAACAAGCCCCATGACATAGGGCAACTCATCAAGCGATTTCAGGCGCACTTCAACATCACCATTACCCCAGCGCCCCTTGTTTGTTGTGTCGAGACAAAGTCCCTTGGGATCATTAATCTCATTAAAACGCATATTCAGGCTAAGGCGGAACCCTTTGGCCTGTGGCACCACATCGACAAAGTTTGTCTCGGCCTTATACGCTACATAAAGCTTCAAGAATGTTTCTGTGACACAGGGATCAAGGGCGAGCACTTCCTTGCGAAAGGCCTCAAAAACTTCTCGCATAGAAGGCGCGAGTAAGTGTGGATGGTCATCAATCGTGAAAGAGTCTGTTCCCTCAGGCGTAACGGGCTTATAGGCAGCCAACGTTTCCGCATCTAGCTTTGGCGCACGCCATACAATAAGAACTTGATCTGCAAGACGCGCCGCACGTTCTTGGATTGCTGTCTCATTCCAATTTTCGAGTTGCCCAAGACCTGCGTTGAGTTTAAGCGGGCTTTCCTTGTATCCGCCCTTCATATCACGTTTTTCAACGAAGGGTCGGTCGCTGTATTCAGCATTGTATCCCGTAAGCGTAAGATTTCCGAGGGTATGGAGCCATTGCTCCTGCACCCGTTCATGCTCAGCGCCAAGGGCTTCCCTCCATGCCGCTGACAGGTTGGGGTTCTGCGGCATAATATGCTCGATGGTGTATTCATCAACCACGACACGCTCTTTGCGCCCATGGTTCTCGAGCCGTCTTAGCCAATAACTACGGGTTCTCAAGTTATAAAGATCGCGGATAACAAGGTCTCGGCGGAACTCCTCATCACTTGGGAAGCGACGATAGGATGGCAGCGTGAGGAAGTGCGCCTGAATGCTCTCAAGGTATCTGTCTTTTTTAAGAACCTTGTTAAAGGTAGCAAAGGTCTTGTTCATAGAGTTTGTTGGTATGGCGCATACAGCACGGCGGAACACATAAGCTTCAACCAAGCGAACAGCCGCAACAAAGTCTTCAACACTCAGCCTTCCATTGGCGTAGTCATCATACAATTCCAAAAGAAAGGGATAAGCGACATCAACCTTCAGCTCACGCAAATCATGGAAAGCTTGATTGAGTTCCTTATCCGTCTCAGCACCAAGCGCCATGGCGCAGAAGAACCGCGCAAAAGAACGAATATCTTTTACAATCTCTTCAATGCCAGTGGCCACGACGGCAGGTGAGCAGGCGTGAGCCTTAAATGCCTCATAGACTTCGTCTATGCGCGGTATCTCGCCAGTTTTCACCGTGAGGTAATGCCGCATGAACGCGTCAAAATAACTGCTATAGGCTTCCTGTCCGAAATCCACTTCCATAGGACGCCAATACTGCTCATACAGCCTCGTTTGCAGTTCCGGCTCCAATCCCATCAGGATATAATTACGGATTAGGTCTGCTTGGCTTAGTTCTTTGCCCGTGGAGTTCATGCTTTCAAAGATAAGCTGCGGGTTGTCGTCCCCACGTTTGAGTTTGATGTCCACCATCATCAGCTTAACCAAGCCCTTGCACACGGCCTCCAAATTGCTTTGGTTTGCTGCAATCAAACCCTCAAAGAGCTTGAAGTTCTGGTCGACGCGCAGGGAATATTCTTTCGGTCTATCTTGGCCCGAAACAATGTTGATTAGCGTCGCTTTATCCGTTTGGGAAAGGAGCAGTTTTAATTTACGCTCACCTTTTTCCAACGGGTTCATAAGATAGTACCCCCGCAAGGCATCAGCGGAGAAACCATCAACTGGCTCCCTATCCCCAAGGGCATTGGCAAGCGCAGCAATGAGCAGCGTCACAGTTGTCAGCCGTTGTTGTCCATCGATAACGAGTAGCGGCTCCCACGTTGTGACCGTGGAGTCAGCTTTATCGATGTAAACTATAGACCCAACAAAATGCACCGAGATATGATCATCAGCACCCGTGCGAACAATGTCGTCCCAAAGCTGTCTGCATTCCTTTTCTGTCCACGAATAGGTACGCTGATAAATCGGAATAACGAACTGTGGTGATTTCTTCAGGAAATCGAGAAGTTTGGCTTCAGTCGCTTTCACTTCGAGCCTCCTTTTAACAAATCATCCAACAAACCTTCCGTTTCCTGCTCAAGCGCGAGGATATCTTTGCTGATCTCCTCTAACGTGCGCAGTGGCTTTGGCTTATAGAAGTGGCGGGTGAAGCTGACTTCATACCCAATCTTGGTTGCGCCTTCTTTGATCCAAGCATCCGGCGTGTAGGGAAGAACCTCGCGCTGGATAAAAGCTTCGATGCCACCTTCTTCAAGCAAGGGGACTTGCTCTGTATCGCGCAAATCACTGTCAGTCTCATATTCAACGATGGCCGCCTTACCGTTCAGCGTAACCTCAAACAGCCCATGGATCGGGTCAGCCTTTATCTTGCCTGCCTTATGAACTTTTGCAATCACGGGGGGAGCCGTTTCAACCTGCCAGCTCACAGCTTTGATAATTTGTTTCAGTTCCGAAGCGGGAAGTTTTATATCAAGCCGTTTAAGAACTTCATCGAGCTTGGCGCGGAATGCGTTGTGGTCATCATAAAGCTTATCGCCAAGCTCAGCTCTTAGCTTATTGGCTACATCAACCAAACGCCCATCGCGCTCCCACGTTTTAGGGTCAAGAAGCTTCTTTTTCTTCTTTTCTGCGAGCCCTTTCTTAGCGGGTGTTTCTTCATCACCATCCGCATCAGTCTGATCTTCATCGCCGCCCCATTCCTCAAGCCTCTTCTCAAGGCTGGGCAGAATGGATTTAAAGTTGGTGAAAAGCTTATCTCCGAATTCATCATAAAGAATGGTTCGAATGTCCTCATCACCGGACGCGTAACGCAAGGGCTCAATGGCCTTCACTGAGAACTGACTGTTCAGGCGTAACGGCCTTTCAACGGTCACTTTCCAATAACCAAAAGCCTCGTTGGAGAAAATCTTGGACTCCGGAGTTTCTTTAAACTCCAAAAATGTGCGCATAATGCGGTCTATATTTTCTTCATTTAACTTGCAGCTCTTTTTGCCAAGGTTTTTCCGTAACGGCTCAAACCATTGGCTTGCGTCAATAAGCTGAACTTTTCCTTTGCGGTGTTTTGGCTTCCTGTTCGACAGCACCCAAATGTAAGTTGCAATGCCCGTGTTGTAGAAAATATTAAGCGGGAGCGCGACGATAGCTTCTAACCAATCACTCTCAATGATCCAACGGCGAATGTTGCTTTCACCTTGTCCTGCATCTCCTGTGAAAAGTGAGCTTCCGTTATGAACCTCGGCTATGCGGCTACCCAAAGATGACTTGTCGTTCATTTTGGAAACCATGTTGGCAAGGAAAAGCATCTGCCCATCGCTTGACCGCGTCACTAACGACAATTCCTCATCGTTGAGCATAACTTTGAAGCGAGGATCGCGGATGCCATCTTTGCCACCCATCGCCTCTAAATCTTTTTTCCAGCTTTTTCCATAAGGAGGGTTGGCCAACATAAAGTCGAATTCTCGCGCCGGAAAGGCATCATGCGAAAGAGTTGACCACTCAGCGCCGCCTACGATGTGATTGGCGTTTTCTCCTTCACCCTTTAAAATCATATCGGCTTTGCAGATAGCATAGGTTTCAGGATTGATTTCCTGTCCATACAGAGCCGCGTTGATATCTATCTTTCGTTTTTTAGCAATGCCCTTCAACGTTTCTTCAGCAACGGTTAGCATACCGCCTGTTCCACACGCACAATCGTAAAGAAGGTAGGTTCCAGACTTGAGGTCTTTCTCAATAGGCTGGAAAACAAGATTTGCCATCAGACTTACGGCATCGCGAGGTGTCCAGTGCTCTCCGGCCTCTTCATTGTTCTCTTCGTTAAAGCGACGGACAAGCTCTTCAAATACTGTCCCCATTGAATGGTTGTCGATGCCAGTGGGCGAAAGATCAAATTCAGGATCAAGGAACTTGTTGATTAAGGTTCCGAGTGCATCGCTTTTTGAAAGTGTCGAGAGCTGATTTCTGAACTTGAAGTTCTCAAGAATATCCTGAACGTTCTGAGAAAACCCATTTAGATAATCTTCGAAATCTGCCAATAGCTGTTGCTGGCTTCCGCGTGATTTGAGGTCGCGTAGAGTAAACCGTGAAATGTTGTAGAAAGCCTGTCCTGCGGCTGAGCAGAGAGCCTGCCCTTGCTCGGTAATGCGCGCATCATCGAGCATCTTTTTCGTATCGATTACCGCTTGCTTTGTCGGCTCCAACACGGCGTCCAATCGCCGCAACACGCACATCGGAAGGATGACATCAGGGTATTTGCCACGTTTGAATAAGTCCCTTAATACATCATCCGCAATGCCCCAAACAAAGGAGACTATCTTGTTGTGCGTGGCTTGGTTCATTGTATCAATCAAACTTTCTTACGAGAGGAACTCATGAGTTGTCCCCATGAAAGGGAAACTTTTAGAAACTACGGGTATATTGACTTGACTCTGATACAGGCGAAGATAGACCCAACCTATTGATATTGTCTAGTTTTTCTTCTTAATTTAACGTCATTGGCCTAAATGAGATCATATATATAACAATGTGTTACAAGCCTATGAACCCAACGGATCGATAAGCATGAGTTGTCATAAAGAATGTCTTTCCTTTTGATCTCATTCAGTTAGAGTTATTAGTTATCCGCGGAAACGTTCAGATACACAAAAAAAGACAATGGGCCAGTTGTCATTCGCTGTCACACTGAATGCCATTTTTATGTGTAGAAATTGTAAATGCCAGCTCTGATCGAAACCATAAGTGATTATCAAAGTCTGCCTTCGATTGTTTATGCAGATGGCCCTGCCTACCAGCTTGTCGCGCTTAAGACGCCCTCGCATCTTCAGTTCGAGAGTGCTTTTCTTGCCAAAACTTCGGCACCTTGTGCAACAAACAACGGCTGTTTGCGCAGGGCATGACCCAGCTTTCTGTCGATCCAATACAACTGATGTTCTTACCAAACACTATTGAGGTTCTTCTAAATGGAAACGCCGATACGCCCGCACAATGGTTCCCTGCCACTGCAGGCAATTGCCACGGTTTATAATGGTGGTGCGAGGATGGCTGAGAACCCCTTTGCTGGTGCACTGTATCCCTCACGAGACGGGAAGAAAGTTATATTTTGGGACAACTGTGACGCCGACTACTCTCTTCCCCACTATCAATGGCTGAATAAAACGCGGGTATGGGTAGCCAACAAGAGCCCCGAAGAAATTGAGAGACTCATCAGCCGCCGCAAAATCTTTGGCAAAGATAACCAGACAATTGTTCTCACGAGTTCCTTTCTAGGTGAACTACGCCCCGCCACGCCCCGTGAGAAAGCTTGGTTCTTAAGATGTTATCTTGGTAGAGAAAAAGCCAAGAAGTTCATCCAGCACCTCGACATTGGATAAGCCCATAACATCGCCTAACATCATCAATCCGGCAAGCATGGCTGGGGTAGCAATATAACAACTGAAAAGAAGTTTGTGCGAGTCATGTGTGAGTTATGGGCTGCACAAGACGACATTTGGCGACTTTTGATGCACAATAACGCACTGATTTTCCAGCATTTCCGTCCTTCTTTGTCCGTTCACACGGTAGGGGTCACAGGTTCAATCCCTGTCGCACCCACCACGCTTTTCAAAGGGTTAGCTGATCGGTTGCCCTGAAAAATTATTACAGCTGTAATAATCTCTATCCATCCGCCTCTTCATGGGTAGCCAATTGTCATTACCTAAGATATGTGATATCCGTTCACGTTGCGTTCGCATCTCGTGAGCTGGAGCCAATAACTCCCAGCTCTGCTGGGAGTTATTGGCTTTCCGCCCAAGAAACACCACGCCAGCCCTCTTGAGAGGCCATGAAGGCTGGGACACCTGAAAAAAAGTGATTAACCATACTTGCAACCATTTACAAAGTATGCTTGAGTTGCCAATGTATTCAGATACACCCAAGGAACGATATTGCAGGTGAGTTATGAAGACCCAACATGATGAGAGCAGCCAACATTCGCCCCAGCTATCCAAGAGATGGCTGACTATTGGCAAAAAAGCACTTTTTTATCTGGTTGCCGCAAGTGCTCTGGCTCCGCGACTTGTCAGCGCGCAGGGTATCCATGTTGAATGGGGATATACCCCACCCAGTGAACCTACTGTTACTTCCTACAAGTTGTACCAAGATGGTGCCTTGGTTGCGACAGCAACCAGTAAAGCCATAAACGACGGGAACAAAAACAAGTTCTATGTCAAATCGGATGGGGGTTATGCTGCTGATTTCAATGTTACACTAACGGCGGCGATTACCCCCTTCACACTGACGGCTGGTTTCTCGGACGGCTCAGAAAGCCCACAGTCTGCACCATTTAACTTCGGGTTAGATAAAACAACCGCGACAGCCTCATCGGGCACTGCCAACGGGAATGTTGCCGTAGTCACTGTCGATTCACTAACTGGAACCCTATCCACTGCGATCGGCGGCACCTTTGCGACTGCCGCGAATGGAGGGTGGGTTGTGACCGACAACGCGGATCTGACCAATGGGTCCGGAGGGAATAGCCTTGGTGCCAAAATATTCATGTGTACCAAGCTAACAGGTTTGGGAACGATTTGGACGCTTGACGAGAATGGCATTATTACAGGCATCTTGCCGGCCTTCCAGGTCACGAGTGGTGGCCTTCCCTACAAGATCATCGACGCCAAGATGAAGCCAGACCAAAGCGGCTATAAAGTGCTTTCTGTTTATTCGACGACAACAGGAGACAAAATTGCCGTAAGCGATGTTTCGTTCACGGGTGCCGTGACGAATACCATGACTCAAGGGCCTTTCGCCGCCATTCCTGACTTATGGAAAGCTATTCAGAACGGGGCCCTTGTCTATAATCCTGAAACGATGAATTGGTCAGCCGTCTTGTCAAAGGGGCCCTTCACGAATCTTGGTGCGGACTTGATATTCAATCCCGCGAATAACAACCTCATCACGCTTTATGCGCTTACGCCACCTGAGACCCGTTCTTATCTGACGACACGCAACCTAGATAGCCTCGCCAACAACCGGTTAAAATGGAACAATATAACGACAGGTTACGTCGATACGGGCAGGGTTTGCCTGTCAACAACGACATCGACGGGCACCCCTGTCACTGGCAGCGGTCAATGCCTGGGCGGCTACTCAACCATCTCAACGACAGGTGTCTCTTTACCATGGACCGAAATCGGTTTTTCGACCGCCGGACAGGAAGCAACACTGGGTTGGGGACGCGCGGTAGGTGTTGGTGCTACTGACGGCTTGAACGCGCCAGGGTTGGCGTTTCGTCTTGGCTCCCTTAATCAATTGCTGTACTTGCAGCTGTTCCCTGCCGAGGCTGGCAAAAATTACATCAGCTTAAAAAATGGCACCCTCGAACAAGGGAACACGGCGGGAGACCGGACGTACACGGCCTATGGCTATGATGACCTAAGGGCAACGCGCTTTTACCCCGTCACGACGATCAAATATACAGCCGCTACAGGTGCGACCACCTATACCAAGAACTAGGCCTAGGCCCCGCGTATATACAGGTTTCCGCCCATAAACAGAGCGTGAAGGTTATTGGACACAGGGGAGCGAACGACTTCTTCCGGCCCATCCACAATAGGCTCGTGAGGGCCGTTAAAGGATGTGTTGAGCAAAACGGGAACACCCGTCAAAGCCTCGAAGGCTTTAAGCAACTGATAAAAATGCCCAGCATCATCTGTAACCGTTTGCACGCGTGCC
>JAQUHK010000029.1 GCA_028683655.1 Alphaproteobacteria bacterium | reverse complement strand
CTTGGATCATTCGCTTCGGCTTATAACAATGCCACGACGGGTGCGGGGGAGCTGGCCTCTAGCTTTTTCGTCGGCACAAGCCGGACCACCCTTGCCGTCAACAGTGCCCTGACCGATGGAACCTCTGCCCTCAAATCCATGGCGGCTTCGGATGTCTCCGACGCGCTTTTAGATTCCACGCGCTCGTTTTCAGCCGACGGTCTAACCCTGACGAACACGACCTATAGCACGCTTGTCACATCAAGCCTGACGGGTTTTCAGCAGGCAGCAAGCAACATCGCGACGCTCAGCACAACAGCGGATGGATCGCGCACGTACCTTCAAGAAAAGCTGACAAATGAAACAGCTGTCAACACAGATAACGAACTTGTCAGCCTTGTCAATTACCAGAACGCCTATGCCGCCTCGGCGCATGTCATGTCGGTTATTCAAGAACTGTTCCAAACACTACAAAACCTCTTATAGGGATATGAACAATGGTTGATTCCATCAGCTCAATGGGCATTCGCCTTTCCTGCACCAACCTTCTTGTTGGCGGGCAGGATCTTTTAAGCAAGCTTTCGACACAGCTGGCCACGGGACGCTATTCCGACAACATGACGGACTATACGTCAAGCGATGCCCAAAAGCTGATGAACTTCACCAGCGAGGTGAATGTCCAAAACGGTTTTTTAGAAGTTATCTCTGCCATTTCGCCGCGCATGGAAATGTACGAGCTGGCTTTCGAGGGCATCGAAGACACCGTTGGTGATGTTTATACCTCAATCACCTCTTCTTCGACCTATACGGAAACAACCAACGAGTCGCTCCGCAACCAAATTCTAAGCGCGATGGATCAAGTCGAGTACTTCCTGAATATGCAGGTTGGTGGACGTTATCTTTTCTCGGGTGCACGCTATGACGAAGCGCCCGTCGGCGATCTGGAAGCCCTGCCCATCCTGACAACGACATCAACGCCCGTGATCGCGACAGGCAACGAAGTGGCAGATTACGACATCGATTACGACGCACTCGACCCGACCGCAGCCGTGCCCGAGGCCAACACCAGAGAATCGGCCAATATCGACACAACCAAAGAACTGACTTATGGCACCAACAGCAATGAGGAAGCTTTCCAGCAGGTCATTTTAGGGCTGCGCTATGCTTTGGCTGCTACTTATGACTCTACGAACTATCAAGACCTGATGAGTACAGCCAAGACCTATCTTGACGATGGATTATCTGGCGTTCGCGGTTTGCACACGGATTCAACCAATGCTTATGCAACTTTAAAAAAGGCCAAAGACACCATCAACACCAAAATCAATCAACTTGAAACGCAGGTTGACAGCATTGAAAGCGTGGACATTAACGAGGTTTCAATCAAAATAACGGCATATCAAGCCCAGCTTGAAGCCTCGTATTCGGCCGTATCAAAGATTATCAATCTGTCAATCCTTGATTACCTTTCGTAAAACGATCTTTGGCATCCTGCAAAAAGAAGTGCCGTTTCGTATCCCCCCGTTTCTTTGGAGTATCTTTGATGACCTCACTATCAACCGTTGATACAAGCCCCGTCCGTCTTTCATATGTCGCCGCGCTACGTCGCGTTGTTCCTCTTTCGCTGGTTCAACCTTTCACCTATGCCCAGACGGGCACCTTCGATCCCGATATGCTGATCTGCCTTGCGGCCAGCAATCCTGACGGCACTTTTTACGGCGTGCTGCCCGATGAAGCGGCCTGCGGCAAAGCCGAGGCGCAGGTTCAGGGCTATCGCGTCAGCAACATCTCCTTCGTCTCTAGCACAAAGGAGCTGCCGACCAATCTAACCTACCTCTGCACCACGCACACGGACAGCCAACTAACCGCCCCCCAACGCGACGAGCTTTTCACGCTGGCCCAAACCCATCTGGCCGATGGCGGCATGCTGTGCACAAGCTATAAGGCTTACGGCAATCCCGACGATACACTGCGCTTCCTGATCTCCGAGTTCGCGCCTGAAATGAACGAAACACAGGCCAAAGAATTCTTAACCGAAATCCGTGATCTGGGTTCGCTTTATTTCGCCGATCATTCCATCGCGCGCGAAGCCTTGGAGACGGCGATCAAGCAAGGCACACCCGCCACTTTCTTTTCGGCCTGCGGTCAGGGAACGCCCTCGCCCTCCGACACCTTCGAGACGATGAGCAACCTTCTGCCCCGTGGCTTCGCCTTTGTCGGCGATGCAGATGTGGCCTGCAACTATCTTGAAATGGTCGCGCCACCGTCCTCGCATGCGCATCTGCAACAATGCAGCGACCATCTTCTCTATGAACCGATCAAGGACTTTGCCCTGCAACGCCTTGTCCGTCATGATCTGTGGATCAAACTGCCCGTGTATCAATCGATGCAGGCCCCTGATCTGTTCAACGCTTTCACCTTCGGCATCACCATCCCGCAAGATCAGGTTCCCTCGTCTGTTAAAACCAAGACGGGCGAGATCAGCCTGACCTCGCCACTCTACACACGCCTGATCGATGTAATGACGACATTGCCGATGGGCATCGGTGACTTCCTGACCCACCCCGCCGGAGCAGGCTTCGATCCCGAGGAAGTGCTCACCGCTCTGAACATCCTCGTGGCGACAGGCATCGCAAGACCGATGCGTGGCCGCTATTGCCCGACAGGCCAGATGGACACCAGCAAACCGAAATGGGCCAACAGCTTCAACACCTATCTGGACAGCACAACGATCGACACCGATCATGTCGCGGTGGCATCCACGATCATCGGTGGGCCACTGATGCTCTCCGCCAAGGATGCGCTGGTGCTACAAGCCGTCAATAAGGTCGGGATTTCCTCCTCGGCCATCGAACTGACGCCCACCCTGATCACGCTCGGCACGAAGAACCCGACGTTAGCCATAAAGATCATGGGGACGGCACAGCCAACACACGATCTGGTCAAGACGGTTATCTCGCAAACCTTGGCCAATAACGTCACGCTTTGGTATGCCTATGGCCTTTTAGCGGCCTAAATCACTCTTTGCGGGCTGAAAGAAAAAGGCGCGTGGCTTTCACGCGCCTTTTTTGTTAGAGTTCCCTCCATGAACGATCAGGCCTCTACCCCTTCAAACCACCGGATTTACGTCGTCGGCGACATTCACGGACGGCTTGACCTTTTGACGCGCCTTCTGGCCATGGTTGAGGCCGATGCGATTCAACATGAAAGCAAGATCAAGAAACTGGTCTTTCTGGGCGACTATATCGACCGAGGCCTTGACTCGCGCGGCGTGCTGGAACGCCTCACCAAACCTTTTGCAGAAAGAATGGAACCGCTCTTCCTGCGCGGCAACCACGATGATCGGATGGTCCGTTTTCTGGATGGACATTTCGAAGTCGTGTCCTCATGGCTCCAGTATGGTGGCATCGCAACCTTTGCCAGCTATGGCGTTAACGCCACGGCGGGCATACCACAAAGCAAACTCCCTGCCCTGCGCGAGGAACTAAAAGCCAAGGTCCCTGCCGCGCATCAGGACTTCCTGAACAGCACGCTTTTTGCCGCGAGTTTCGGTGATTACTATTTCGTCCATGCGGGCGTGAACCCTACACTTGATCTGGAAGAGCAACGCCCCGCCGATCAAATGTGGATCAGGGATGTCTTTTTGGACTCACCCGTCGATTTCGGCAAAATTATCGTCCACGGCCACACCATCGTCGCCGAACCCGAAAACCGTCCCAACCGTATCGCCATCGACACCGGAGCCTTCGCCTCCGGCACCCTAACCTGCCTCGTCCTGGATGGTGCCGAGCGCAGCTTTTTTACGACGTGAAAGAAGTTTAGAGTCCCCCCTTCACCCTCCGCCCCGCCCTCGTTTTTCGATTCAGAAAAAACCAAGCAGAATCAACGAATCTTGGCCAAAAAGGGCCCTGTGACGCAGCTGAAGCCTAATTGGGTACGCGCGAGGGCCTCTTCGGGAGTCTTTTTTGGCTAACATATTGATATGTAAAGAACTTCTCAAAATCGAGGACTACTACTAACCCGTTGATTCAGAACGATTTTCCAGATCATTTCGTCGGCGGGACAAAAATCGGGAAAGTTTCACAGCCAGTCCCTCTGTGGTTCTTTTCAGGCAATGTATCCGGGCACATCCATAAATGTGCCTCGGCTCAGGTTCGCTTCCCTGCTTATCCTTTCCAACAAAAAAGCCCCGCAAGCGGGGCGGGATAGACACCCAAGGCGAGCCGCTTCTCTTTGTTCACGAAGCGATATTTGAGCCGCCAGTACTTGCTGCCGTTGGGCATGACCTCAAGGTAGAGGCCACCACCATCCGCAAGCTTATAGGCCTTCTCTTTGGGCTTGGCGTTCTTACAGGCGGTGTTTGTCAGGCGCATGGGGGCATATTTTCTGTGCCCCCATAGGTTCTGCCCCCACTTATGCCCCCAATTGGGCAGGATGTAGGAAAGCGTCCTTGGACAGCACCGGACAATAATGCATCGGTTTCGCTTCGTTTTTCAAGTCGTTTCGGATGTTTTGGGATTTTCTGAAATCAGAAGATGGAGCGGGTGAAGGGAATCGAACCCTCGTAAGAAGCTTGGGAAGCTCCTGCTCTACCATTGAGCTACACCCGCATCGCCTTCAGCAAAATGGCGTTTTTTCTTTTGAAGTCAAGGAAAAACGCTTTAGCCTCTCGCTTATTTCCACAACATAAATTTCCCAGCCAACGCCTGAAGCGTGGAATTGTTGCCATAAGCCATGGCTCCAAGATAGGCCATATCAGGTTCGGCTTTAGCCTTCATCGAGGCGATCAGGTCGTTGTCATGGCGGGTGTCCAGCATTTCCTGCGGGAAATCGACCAGAAAAAGCTCCGCTTCTTGTCGCGCCTCTTCGATAAACTGGCGCAGACGGGCGGGTTTGACCTTTGTGATGATGACGGGGTATTTCGCGATGCCGCTATGAACAGTGCCCGACGCATCCGGCAACAAAGGCTCACCCATCAGGCTTTTGTCAGCATAGGCCCCCATAGCCACAGCCATATGGCCAAGGACATTCATCGCCACGCCGATCTCAAGCGTCGAGGCCAAAACGGCCATGACTTTCTTCGCGCCGTACTCGTAATCCATACTTACCCCACAAACGGAGGTTTGCCGTTAAAGCCTGCGGCGGATTCGAGGGCTGAGGCGGTTTTGAAGAGCGTCGTCTCGTCAAAGGGCTTGCCGATCAGTTGCAGGCCCATGGGCAGGCCGTTGGCGCAGAGCTGCATCGGCACGACGATGCCCGGTAGGCCCGCGAGGTTCAGCGTGACCGTGAAGACGTCTTCAAGATACATCTTGATCGGATCGTCCTCGTTCTCGCCAATCGCAAACGCTGTGGAGGGCGAAGGCGGGGTGAGAATCGTATCGCACTGCTCGAACGCCTTGAGGAAGTCGTTGCGGATCAAGCGGCGGACGCGCTGGGCCTTGCGGTAATAGGCGTCATAGTAGCCCGCCGAAAGCACATAGGTGCCCATCAGGATACGACGGCGGACCTCGACGCCGAACCCTTCGCCGCGCGTGTTGTCGTACATGTCGGCAAGGCTTTCGCCTTCGACACGCAGACCAAAGCGCACGCCGTCATAACGCGCCAGATTGGACGACGCCTCGGCAGGCGCAATGATGTAATAGGTCGGCAACGCATATTTCGTGTGTGGCAGGGAAATATCGACCGTCTCGGCCCCCGCGTCACGCAGCATTTGCGCCCCGTTGTCCCAAATCTTCGCGATTTCTTCCGGCAGGCCGTCGATGCGGTATTCACGCGGAATGCCGATTTTCATGCCCTTAACGGACTGGCCGAGAGCGGCCATATAGTCCGGCACCGGTACGTTGACCGAGGTGGAGTCCTTCGGATCATACCCCGCCATGGTGCGCAGCATAAGCGCAGCATCGCCGACAGTACGGGCCATCGCACCCGCCTGATCCAGCGATGAAGCATAGGCGATAATACCATAACGCGAACAGCGGCCATAGGTCGGTTTGATCCCCACAATACCGGTAATCGCAGCGGGTTGACGGATCGAGCCGCCCGTATCGGTGCCCGTCGCGCCCATGGCAAAACGCCCGCAAACCGCCGCCGACGAACCACCAGACGAGCCGCCCGGCACTAACTTGCGCGCGGCCTTTTCGGGCTCAGGGCCAGACCACGGACTGACGACCGGATCGAAAGCACTGGTTGTCGTGGAGGAGCCCATCGCGAACTCGTCCAAAGCCACCTTGCCCAGCGTGATCGCTCCGGCATCGGCCAGATTTTGCGACACGGTGGACTCGTATTGCGGCACATAGTTCGCCAAGATTTTGCTGCATGCCGTGGTGCGCACGCCCTTGGTGCAATAAAGGTCCTTCATCGCGATAGGAAGCCCATCCATCGGCCCGGCCTGTCCCGCCTCATAGCGCGCCTGTGAGGCTTTGGCCGCATCGATGGCCCGATCAAAGGTCGGGGTCACAAAGGCGTTCGTCGCCTTCTGCCCGCGCTCGGCTGCCTTGATATAACGCTCGGTCAGCTCGATGGGGGACAGCTCTTTTTTGTCCATCAAAGCCTTGGCTTCGACCATCGTCAAATCTGTTAAATCGCTCATGTCTTATTCCACCACTTTCGGAACGGTAAAGAAATCGGCTTTCTGGGAGGGGGCATTGGCCAAAACGGCCTGTGCTTGCCCGCCATCGGTGACCACGTCTTGCTCGCGCCAGCCCAGATGACCATCATTTACGTTGGCCAAAGGCTCAATGCCCGTCACGTCCAGTTCGTCAAGCATACCCACCCATGCCAGAATCTTGCTTAGATCATTGGCTACGGCAGGCAGCTGGTCTTCAGGGATTTTCAGGCGGGCCAAGGTTGATATGTGCCGCGCGGTCTTTACATCAATGGTCATGTCTCACCAATTTTCAGTCTTCGATCAAGAAAAGGTGGCAAAAAGCCACAGGGAAGCTATCATTAGCCATGGCAATCTGCAACCTCTCCGACTTACGCTCTTTTCTTGCGCCGCGCCAGTGCCTTTTGGGACTGGATTACGGGCAGGTCGTGATCGGCGTGGCGGTCAGCGACCCCAATCTGCGCGTCGCTTCGCCACTGACGGGCCTTTTACGCAAAAAATTTGGGGCCGATGCGGCGGCTCTTGGGGAAATTATCAAAGAGCGCACCATCGGCGGGATCGTGATCGGGCTACCCAAAAACATGGACGGCAGCGAGGGGCCGATGGCGCAATCGGCACGGACCTTTGCGTCAAACCTTTTAAAGAAAGCCGATCTGCCCGTTGCCGATATGCCCATCGTCTTTTGGGACGAGCGTTTTTCTTCGGCGGCAGTCAGCCGCTTTATGCTGGAAGACGACATGACGCGCAAAAAGCGGCTTCAAAATATCGACAAGGCCGCAGCAGCCTATATCCTTCAAGGAGCTCTTGATGCCCTGAACAACGGCGGAGGTTGCCATGCTTGACTCGAACGCGTTTCTGCCCATGCTTTACGCCTCGCATGACGGGCACACGATCAAGATTATCGACCGTCTGGCCATGCAGCTTGAGGCCATGGGCATCGACACGCTCCCGATAGATCTGGGGCGACAAACGCCTGATCCAGAGCTTTTGAAAAAGGCGCGGATGGTGCTGGTCGCCGCCCCCATCCGCTTTGGGTATCACCTGCCGCCTGTTGAAGCTTTCGTGCGCGACAATCGCTCGTGGCTGCGCGGCCGTTTGCTCACCGTCATTTCTGTCAATCTGACGGCCCGCAAGGCGGGGAAGAACACGCCCGCCACCAATCCTTATTTGCGCAAATGGCTGTGGCGGCACAAGCTTTCCCCCGCGCTGGCAGCCGTGTTTGGCGGGAGGCTGGATTACAGCCTTTGCTGTTGGTGGGAAAAGCGTATGATCCAGCTCATCATGAAAATCACGGGCGGCCCCACCAACCTCGATGCCGTTGTTGATTATACGGACTGGGACAAGGTGGATGCGCTGGCTTTTCAAATTGCAGGCTTTTACACGCGACGTCAGAAGATGGAAAGCGAGGCCCCATGGCAAGCAGCGAACGCATCGTAACAGTTTTTGGCGGCACCGGTTTTGTCGGCCACGCGCTGATCCAGCAATTGGCCGAGCGCGGCTATACGGTCCGCATTCCGACGCGCCATCCCGACAAGGGGCTTGACCTGAAAATCAGCGGCCTTGCCGGACAGGTGCGCCTGATCCAGTGCAATCCGCGCTGCGAAGCCGCCCTGACCGAATCGATCAAAGGCGCGTCGATTGTCATTAATCTGATCGGAGAGCTGGCGGAAACGAAGGCCAACTCGTTTCAATATACCCATGTCGAAATGCCTGCGAAACTCGCGCGCATTGCCAAGGCCGAAGGGGTAACCTCTTTCGTTCATCTCTCGGCTCTGGGGGCCAATTTGACCTCGCCCGCCACCTATGCCCGCACCAAGGCGGCGGGAGAAGGTTCCGTTCGCGCCTTCTTTCCTGATGCCATCATCCTGCGTCCCGGCCTGCTTTTCGGGCCGAGGGATTCCTTCTTCAACCGCTTTGCGCTAATGGCCCGGTTCATGCCGTTCCTGCCGCTGATCGGCGGCGGCCACACCAAATTCCAGCCACTTTATGTCGGTGATCTTGTCACAGCGATCTTTGCGGTTCTGGCCCGCCCCGACGCGCGGGGCCGCCTCTTCCTTCTTGGCGGCAACGACGTGTTCACGTTCCGCGAGCTGATGCAACTTGTCTTAAACGTCACGGGCCGTTCGTGCTGGCTCCTGCCCGTCCCATGGAAACTGGCCAAAGCCAAGGCGTGGTTCTTTGAAAAATGGCCCACCCCACCCCTGACCCGCGATCAAGTCGAGATGCTTAAAATCGACAATGTGGTGGGCTCTCTGCCCAAGGGAGCGGGCAATCTGGCCTCGCTGGGCCTGACGCCAACCCCGCTAGGTGCTATTTTGCCCACTTATCTGGCTTCTTGAAGGCCTTTAATACCCCTAAAATGAAAAGAAAAACTTTCAAGCCCTTGCATTAACCATAAGGGATTGCTTTACCTATTCCTAACCAAATCCCAAAGCTTTCTTAATCTCGAACCTGTTATAAAGAACCTTATGTATATTGGCATAGATCTTGGCACTTCCAACAGTGTGATTGCAGGCGTTGACAACGGCGCGGTTCAACTTTTCCGTCCGAGCGACGGCGGCGAGGTGTTGCCTTCCGCGATCTATATCGACAAGCGCGGTCACCGCCTTTACGGACGTCGCGCCTATGATCAGGCTTTACTGACTCCCGAAAATGTCGCCACCGGCTTCAAACGACTGATGGGCACGGCCACGCCGCTTGAGGTCGCCGGACAAAATCTGACTCCTGAAGAATGCTCGGCAGAAATTATCCGCCAGCTTATCGGGCAAGTCACCACCGAAACAGGGCTTGAAACTTTCGACGGCGTCGTGATCACCGTCCCTGCGGCGTTCAACCAGATGCAATCCGAAGCAACGATGCGCGCGGCAAAGATGGCGGGCCTTGATCATGTCGATCTGGTGCAGGAACCCGTAGCCGCCGCGATGGCCGCGATGGCCGATGCCAAACGCTCTGGCAAATTCCTGATCTATGATCTGGGTGGCGGCACGTTCGACGTTGCGCTGGTCGAAGCGCAAGACGGCAAGCTCCGCATTTTGGCGCAAGACGGCGTGAATATGCTGGGTGGCCGCGATTTCGATCGCCTGATCCTGAGCCAGATCGTGCGCCCGTGGCTTTTGGCCAATTTCGATCTGCCCGACAATTTCCTGCGCGATCCGCAATATCACCGCTTGGCCCGCATTGCCCAGCTCGCCGCCGAACGAGCCAAGATCGACCTGTCAACGCTTGAGGAAGCGGCCATCTTCGCCTCGGACGACGAAGTGCGCATGACGGACGAAAGCGAAACGGAAATCTTTCTGGATGCGCCCGTCACCCGCGCCCAATTCGAAGAACTGATCCGCGTTCCCATCCAAAACACCATCGACCTGATCAGCCGCCTTCTGGAAGAAAACAACGTCGCGCCTGCCGAGATTGATCGCGTCGTGTTCATCGGCGGCCCCAGTCGCATTCCGCTGGTCCGCCGCATGGTCACTGATACGCTTGGCATCGTTGCTGACCTTAAAACCGATCCAATGACGGCGGTGGCCGAAGGTGCTGCCTATTACTGCGAAAACCGCGAATGGAAGACACAAGCCGCTGCAACGCCTGATGCCACCGAGCTCCCCGCCGAAGAGCCGCCAGCCAGCGAACCCAAACCGTCGCAAGCGCATGCCCAACTGGAGTCGGCACCCGACCTGTCTTTCGATTACGAAGCCCGCACACCGAACGATAAAGCCGCCGTCACGATCCGCCTGTCTGGCGAAGCTGCGGGCCGTCGTATCCGCCTGATGACCGAAGGCTGGGATTCCGACATGCAGCCGCTGGCCGCCGATATGGTGGTGACCGTGCCGCTGAACCTTGTCGGCGAGAATGTTTTCGACGTCCAGATCATGGACGCGGCAGGCGAAAAGCTTGAGGACCACACCGAAAAGCTGCGGATCACACGCCTTGTCGCCGCCGCTGCCGTGCCAGCCACCCAAAGCATTGCCGTCAAAGTCCGCAAAGCCGTCGAGTCGGAAGAAAACAGTTTCCTTTATCTCGTCAGCAAAGGCGACACTCTGCCCTCCAGCGGCAAGGTCCAGCTGCGCTGCGGCACCAATCTGAAGGGGGGCAGCCCCGGCTCCATCGGCTTTGAGGTTTTTCAGGTCGAATATCCCGAGCGTGTGGAGCTAAACTTGTGCGTCGGCCTGTTGCGCATCGAAGGTGCTGACCTGCCCAAAAACCAGACGATCCGCGTCGGCGATGAAATCGTTTTTGACTGGCGCATGAATGAAAGCGGCGTCCTGCGTGCCTCCGTCTCACTGCCCGCCAGCGGCTTTACGCTGCCCGCCAAGCGTTTTTACGCGCCGCAAGCCGCCGAGCAATCCTATAACGGCTCGACTGGCCACGCCTTCGCGCTCGAGCTTTTGGCGCGCGCCCGTGAAGAGTGGGGCGATCTGGCCGCCGCCGTCGGCCCGCAAGCCGGACCGGACATCTCGCTTCTCAAAGCCCGTCTCGACGAGCAGGGCGAAATCCTTGACGAATCCATGGACGATCCCGATACCGTCCGCCGCGTGTGCGAAGAAGCCCGCTTTATCCGTCAGGATACGGTCAAGCTGGGACAAAAGCACATGGCCGCCCTGCTGCAACGCCAGCTTGGCAAGATCATGGCCGCCTTTAACCGCGTCGCCCGCACTAAAGCCGAAGCCCGTGAAAAGCGCGATTTCGACGATCTGGCCGCCAAGGTTCAGAAAATCGTCGATGCCGATCACGACATCGCTTTTCCTGCTGCCCGCCTGTGCCTGTCCGATATGCGCAGGATTTTCTTTGCCGCCGCATGGCGCGACGGCGATTATGTCCGTGCGTGGTTCAACAAACTGGCCCGCGATACATGGCTTTTTGTCGATCACACTGAACACAAGGCGATGGTCGATAAAGGCCACAGCCTGATGATCGAAGGCCAAGACGACGCCCTGCGCGATCTGGTCATGCAAATGATGGAAGCCCGCGTCTCGCTGGGGGCCAGTGACATGGTCAACGATCTGGCCGCGATTGTAAAAGCCTAAAAAAGCCTCGGATCGTAACGATTTGCTAACTGGAACGGGTGGATAATCCCGACCAAGACACGAAGGATTAAAGGAGTCTGCCCTATGAAGGATCTGGTTTTCGAAACGCTGTCGCCCGACGACGCCCGCGCCTTTTTGACGACGGTCGCTCACGACATGCTTCCCGTCACGGTGCCCATCGACAAAACGCTGGTACAGGTCGCGCCCCTGCCCTTCTATGAAGACTACCGCTTTTACGCGCTGACAGACATGACGCTGCCCGCGCCGAACGTGCGCTATCTGCTTTACAAGCCCGGTGATGTTGTCCTGATGAACTGGACCAACGAGCCGATCTATAGCGTCAACGAAAAGGCCCCGATCAAGCTCGACCGCAAATCGCTGGTCACCTATGCCAAGTTTTTCTTCCACTATGTGCGCGGCCAGCTTGGTCGCTTTATCATCGTGGAAAAGCCCGAAGACGTCACTTGGCTCGACAGTGCCACGGACGAGGAAAAGGCCAAGGTTGCCGAACATCTCAAGCCCGTCGCCTATAAAGGCATTGGCCGCGACAACCTCTTCACGCTAACCGCCATTGTGGTCTTCAAAAACGCGCTGTTCAAAACGGATATTAAAGTCGCGCCCTATGAAATGGACGTGATCGACCCCGAAACCGGCACACCCGAACATTTCACCATCGGCCAGATGAAATTGACCAACGAAGACCTTCTTTTGGAAGACTTAAATGTCCCCGTCGATCCCCCGCCAGGTGAGTTCGGCTAAGCCCCCTCCTTTCAAAAAAGCGGCAGTCTCTGCCGCTTTTTTTATGACGGCCTTCTCTTACTCGACCTTTCTTGGCTCAAGCCGATAGCCCATTGACTTCATAATGGCATGAATGCTCACAAAAGCAGGATTGCCATCTTCGCTTAAAGCCTTTTGGATGCCTTTACGGCTTAAACCCGTTTCCTGAGCCAAGCGCGTCACGCCCTTAACCTGGCTCAAGGTCCGCAAAGAGGACAGCAAGGCCCCGACATCCCCATCCTTGGCATATTCTTCAAAAATAAGGGCCATATAAGCGTCCATTTCTTCCGGATGTGTTTGGAAATACTCTTTCTCAACCGATGCGAGACTTCTATAGTTTTTCATTTCAGATACTCCTTCCAGTAAATTTGCGCTTGTTTAATATCCTTCTTCTGAGTCTTTTTATCGCCACCACAAAGCAAAACAACGATGCGCTCCGCATCTTCCCCAAAATAGACGCGATAGCCTGAACCAAAAAACAACCGAAGCTCGAACACGCCTTCGCCCACCGAAGCACAGTCGCCAAAATGGCCTTGCTCAAGACGGGTCAAACGAACCAAAATGCGCCGCCGTCCCTCGCTATCCTTAAGCCCCCAAAGCCATGTGACAAAAGGCTCGCTTCCGTCACTTAGAGCGAAAACAACAACCTGTTTGGGACTAATCCGCCTCGCCACATGATCCTCCATTCTATCACTGCGAACTATAGTTCGCAACCCATTTTCTTCATTCAAGCGGCTTGAGGGGAAACTTCAAATTACAAGGCACACTTGCCCCCAAACCCGTTTTTCTATATAGAACAAAGCATGAACGTCCATCCCGCCGCCTCTGCCGAACCGGTGCCATCTTTGCGCTGGCTGGTTTTGGATATGAACAGCTTTTTTGCCTCCTGCGAGCAGCAAGCGACCCCTTCGCTGCGAGGCAAGCCCGTAGCCGTCGTGCCGACGCTGGCCGAGACGACCTGTGCCATTGCCGCCAGCTATGAAGCCAAAGCCTTCGGGATCAAGACGGGAACCTTGGTGCACGAGGCGCGACGCCTGTGCCCTCACACCGTTTTTGTGCAGGCCCATCCCAAGCTTTATGTCGCCTGTCACCATCGCTTCGTGGAGGCGATTGAAAGCTGCATCCCCGTTGAAGATGTGATGTCGGTGGATGAGGTCGCCTGTCGCCTTGACCGCACGCAACAATCGCGCGAGGCCGCCACCGCGCTGGCGCACAAAATCAAGGCGGCCATGCGCGAAGCCATCGGCCCCTATCTGACCTGCTCCATCGGGATCGCCAGCAATCGCCTGCTCGCCAAGCTGGCCTCGGACATGCAAAAGCCCGACGGCCTCACGCTTTTGCACCCTGACGACATGCCTCGCGCCATTTTGCACCTGAAGCCCGCCGACATTTGCGGCATAGGACCCAACATGAATGCCCGCCTCACCCATGCTGGCCTTCTGACCATCCAGCAGCTTTGGGAGGCGGACAGCGCAATGCTGCGCCGTGTGTGGGGCGGCGTGATGGGGGCGCGGTTTCATGCCTTGCTGCACGGGGACGACCTGCCCTCTCCCGTCCGCCCTCGCCGCTCTCTGGGGCATCAACATGTGCTGGAGCCCGCCACACGCTCTCCCGTTCAGGCGCAAGCGATCACGCGCCAGCTTTTGACCAAAGCCGCCCTGCGCCTGCGCCGCGAGGGTTTTTACGCCCGCCGCCTGATCCTCGATATTAAATGGATGGGAGCCATGGACTATTCCCTTGAACAGGAACGCTTTGCCGAGACGCAGGACACGCGCTTTTTGCTGCAAAGCCTGTCCCGCTTATGGAGCCGGATTCCGTCCCTTAAGCCCCTGCGCGTCGGCGTGACGCTGGCGGATTTGGTCGAACAGAGCAAACACCAATACGACTTGTTCGAGGCCCGCCCCAACGTCGCC
The DNA here is from genome assembly GCA_028683655.1 of Alphaproteobacteria bacterium. Classification (GTDB taxonomy): domain Bacteria; phylum Pseudomonadota; class Alphaproteobacteria; order UBA9219; family UBA9219; genus UBA8914. The sequence goes on along the minus strand of JAQUHK010000029.1, from coordinate 5,173 downwards.
CTGACCAAAGCCATGGATTCGCTCAACGACCGTTTTGGCCGAGGCACCATCGGCTTTGGCCCCTGCGCCGACTATATCCCCTCCAAAATCCCCTTCAGTCACGTGCCCGATCAACGGGAGGTGTAAGGGAAATGCAAAAATCTGTTTAAACTTTATATATCGTGTGATAGAGTGAGTTATGTATCAAGTGGAATATACGCCTCGCGCCATCAAGGCCCTCCGCTCCCTGCCAGCCAACTGGCGAACAAGGATCGTGGACAAAATTGATGCTTTGGCCCTCAACCCATTTGCCCCCAATAACAACGTCACGAAATTGCGCGGTCGGGAGGGGTACAGGTTAAGGGTCGGAGACTGGCGCATTCTGTACGACCTTGACGAAGGCAAAATCATTCTGCTCGTGATCGACATAGGTGCCAGAGGAGGGGTTTATGACAAACATTGAAGAAAACATTCAAATAATCAGCAAGAAGGGACAACCGGCTTTTGTTGTGCTCCCTCATGCCGACTGGCTCAAAATCCGCAAGGCTCTGGCTCAACAAGACGATGTGCAAGCTTACGACACAGCCAAAAGAGATTGGGAGCGCACAGGTCGCCAAACCTATCCCGCGACCATCGCCCGCCAATTGGCTTCGGGCACGCATCCCGTCGCGGTTTTTCGCACATGGCGCGGCCTGTCACAAAAGCAATTGGCGGATAAAACGGGCCTGAACGTCCAAAGCATTTCCCACATCGAAACAGGCGTGCGCAAAGGTGGCATCTGCTCCTTGCGCAAAATAGCCAAAGCCCTTGACGTTTCGATTGAAACACTCAGCGATTAACGCGCCCGACTTCTGACCAGTTCGTCGACGATGGCGGGGTCGGCGAGGGTGGAGGTGTCGCCGATATTGTCAAGGTCTTGTGCAGCAATTTTGCGCAGGATACGACGCATGATTTTACCCGAGCGGGTCTTGGGCAGGCTCGGTGCAAAATGAATGATGTCGGGCGTGGCAATCGGGCTGATCTCGTCACGCACCCACTGGATGATGGCCTTGCGCAAATCGTCGCTTTCCTTGGCATCGGCATGCAGCGTGACATAGGCATAGATGCCCTGCCCCTTAATGTCATGCGGGAAGCCAACGACGGCAGCCTCAGCCACCTCGCCAAGCGCAACGAGCGCACTTTCAATCTCGGCAGTGCCCAGACGGTGGCCGGAGACATTGATCACATCATCCACGCGCCCCGTGATCCAGAAATAGCCATCCGCATCGCGGCGGCATCCGTCGCCTGTGAAATACTTGCCTTCATAGCAGCTGAAATAGGCTTGCTTAAAGCGTTCATGATCGCCCCACAGAGTCCGCGCCTGTCCAGGCCAGCTATCCGCAATACACAAATTGCCGTCGCACGCGCCTTGCATCGCCTTGCCTTCGGCATTCACGATCACGGGCTGCACTCCAAAGAACGGCATCGTCGCCGAACCGGGTTTCAGGGTCGTCGCCCCCGGCAAGGGCGAGATCATATGCCCGCCTGTTTCCGTTTGCCACCATGTGTCAATCACGGGGCAGCGTTCCTCGCCAACGACGCGGTGATACCACAGCCACGCTTCGGGATTAATCGGCTCACCCACCGAGGCAAGAAGACGCAAGCTCTTCCGGCTGGTGCAGGTCACGAAATTATCACCATCGCGCATCAGGGCGCGGATCGCCGTCGGCGCAGTATAGAAAATGTTGACTTTGTGCTTGTCCACAATCTGCCAAAAGCGCGAAGGATCGGGATAGTGCGGTACGCCTTCAAACATCAGCGTCGTCGCGCCATTGGCAAGCGGCCCATAGACGACATAGGAATGCCCCGTCACCCAGCCCACATCCGCCGTGCACCAGTAAACCTCGCCATCATGATAATCGAAAACATATTGGTGCGTCAGCGACGCATAGACCATATAACCGCCCGTCGTGTGAACCACGCCCTTGGGCTTGCCCGTTGAACCAGACGTGTAAAGAATGAACAGCGGATCCTCGGCGTTCATTTCTTCCGGCGGACAATTTGCATCGACGGAAAGACATTCCTCATGATGCCAGAAATCGCGACCATCTGCCCATTCAATGCTGCCGCCCGTGCGCCGCACGACGATCACATCTTCAACCTGAGGACAGGATTCGAGCGCGGCATCGACATTGGCCTTGAGCGGGATCTTGCGCCCCGCACGCACGCTTTCATCGGCAGTGATCACAATCTTTGAACCGCAATCCTCGATGCGATCCCGCAAACTCTCCGGCGAGAATCCGGCAAAAACGACCGAATGCACAGCCCCGATCCGCGCACAAGCCAGCATCGCATAAGCCGCCTCAGGGATCATCGGCAAATAGAGCGTGACGCAGTCGCCCTTCTTCACGCCGTGCTTCTTGAGCACATTCGCAAAGTGACAAACCTCGCTATAGAGTTCGGCATAGCTGATATGCTTTTGCTCTGATGGCGAGTCGCCTTCCCAGATAATCGCCGTGCGCGTCGCGCGAAGCGACAGGTGACGATCCACGCAATTCACGCAAGCATTCAGTGTGCCGTCTTCATACCACTTGATCGACACGTCGCCATGAAAAGTCGTGTTCTTCACGACGCTGTACGGCTTCATCCAGCTTAGGCGTTGCCCCATATCGCCCCAGAATCCATTAGGATCGGCGATTGAACGATCGTACATCGCGCTATATTGCGACGCGCTGACCCAACTTTTCTCGGCGACAGATTCGTCAACAGGGATTGTTATCATTTTTGTGTTTCCTTCTTTGCAGCAGGATGCAAAAAACCGAAAGAGGCGAGACCCGCCAGAGGGAAGCAGGCGAAAGAATGTCTCACGAAAAAGACACAAAAAGAAAGATACTTATCTCGCAATGCACCATGCCTCTTTTGTGCAACGCAGTAATGCACACAATAGAAGGAAGTAATGCGAATCTTATTTCTTGAAAGAACGATGCGGCTCAACTGTTTGCAGCCACGAAACATAGGGCTCCCAAACATTTTCACGCGCCCTGTCACTAACCATGAGGCCCAGATGACCGGTCGGTGGTTCGATCAGCTGCACCTGCGGCAAGGCGGAAGCCAGTGCCTTGGCTGATTCGGGCGGGACAACTTTGTCCTCTTGCGGGATCATCAAACAACACGGCAAGTCAAGCCCAGACGGATCGACAATCGTGCCACCCACATCCCACTTATTTTTGGCCAAAGCATTTTCGGCATACCAAAGCTCAAGGCACTCTTTGGCCACCGGCAAAGAAAGCGGCACACCATTATTCAGCCAGTCTTCGGTCAAGACAAAACGGCGCACACGTTCATCGGGCAAACCGGCAACGGCGAACTGCATGAATTTCTGCAAAACCGGCAGCGGCTGGAATCCCGCGAAGACAGCCTGTAAAAACGACGGATGCAGCACGTCAATCTCGCTTAAACAGGAAAGCGCGATCCGTGACTGCTGTAAAAACATCTGGCCCATAAAGGTGTGGGCGGGCGGCACGCCGCTGATCGAACAAATCTCGAAATCCCACGGAGTCGCCATAAGCGTCAGTGTCGAAAGCCGTTGCTTTTGACGCGCGGCCAACGCCACCGCCATCACCCCGCCCATACAATAGCCCAGCAAATGAACCTTGCGTCCGCCCATCAAGGCGAAAGCAACATCCAGCGCAGGCTCAAGCCTCTTTTCAACATAGTCGGCCAACGTGAATTGGCCCTCCTCAACGCCGGGAATATCCCAATCCAGCACAAGCGGGCGATACCCCTGCCCCGCCAGAAACCGCAGGAAGGATCGCTCCTGATCAATATCGAGAATCTCGAACCGATTGATCAGCGAAGGGACGACGAGGATAATAGCCCCCTGACTGTCGATCCCGTAATCCAGAAGACGAGTGGTCCCCTTTTGCCAGATGGCGTGAATGTCCTCCCCCACATCGCGGCGGGCGGGCGCATTTTGGTAAGCCCGTATCCCGTCCAGGAACTGTCCGAAGCGATTAAGGGCCAGACGGGTAATTTCGTCAGACAGGCAGGCCGAGTCGTCCGCCGAAAAATCAGCGGGAAGTTGGGCCCGTACTGGCTCCAGCCATGCGCTGAACATCTCCAGCATCGGCTGCGTCAGAAGAGGACAGCTCGGCCCCTGTGCGCTTGCCGCCTCTGGATCGCATCCCCTCCAGCTCGCGCTCAAGCTCGGCCAAACGACTGGCAAGCTGAGCCAAGTCCCGAGGGCCATCGGCAGAAGCGGCGCGCCCACGAGCTGGCGATTGATCTGATTCGCTGGCTGTTGAGGGGGAAGCGAGGGTGCTGTCTGGGCCTGATCCGGTAAGGGAGGAAAGGATGGCTGTAAGGTCATTGGTCGTTTGTTCCACTACCGGTGACAGGAGAGAAGCCTGATTAAGCACAGGGGCTTCGGCTTCAGGAGTCTGCGCCGGAGTCGCCGACAGTACCGTTTCGTGTCCCGTAACAGCCGGGACAGTTAAAGGGGTCATAACGTCCTGCGGCTCAGGCTTTGCTGCACTAAAAACCGCAACATCCGGCGCAGCATCGGGGGCGGCAGAACCAGCCGGATCCGGCGCGAAAGACGTAGAGGTAGGGGGAGTCGAGGCTGAGGGCGTCTGAGCAGCCTCGGCGGCAGGCGCACGCTGCGCCTCCATATTTTGCAATCCCGCCTGCATCAGCGTGGACCACTGCGTAAACATTTCCCCCATAGGGGTCACCATACGCGCCATATCCTCTTTCATTTTAGGATCGTTCGCCATGGTGTTTAGGTGCGTTTGCCACAAATCCAGCGCATCTTGCGCCAGCTTGGCCCAGTCCCGCGAGGGAGATGTTTGGTCATTCTGTGTCATGCGTTAACCTTACGCCGCTTGATGCGGAGCGTCAATCGGAAAGGGAGCGGGGTCGGGGGTCGGCATTCGGGGATCGGGGGGGGTAATCCCTTATCCCAATCATGCCTAAGCTGCATTCACTTCATCATCAGAAGACAAAACTGAGTCCCGTTTGTTTCCTCCCCCCCGACCCCCGAATGCCGCCCCCCCCGATCCCTTTCTGCAACACCGCAAAAAATATTGCGCATGCTGCAAAATTGCCCTTGAGTTTTTTGCGCAATATAAGGACAATCGTCGTGCCCATCTTATCTTCTTTGGAATCAAGGTTAACGCCTGTCTTCCATCAAAATCACCAAGCGGGAAAAACATCA
>JAQUHK010000028.1 GCA_028683655.1 Alphaproteobacteria bacterium | reverse complement strand
CGGAATATTCCCGTTCTTTGCAGAGCATTGTTGACGAAGTTAAAGTTTTGGTTGAAGGCGGCGCGCGCGAGATCACACTGCTTGGGCAGAATGTGAATGCCTATCGCGACGAGGCCTCGGGCGCAGGGCTTGTCGAGGTGATCCACAAGATCGCGCTCATCAACGGGTTGTTGCGCATCCGGTACACAACCTCGCATCCGCTGGATATGGAGGACGGCCTGATCGAAGCGCACCGCGATGTCGAGAAGCTGATGCCCTTCCTGCACCTGCCTGTTCAAAGCGGATCGGACAAGATTCTGGACGCGATGAACCGCAAGCACAAGGCGAAGGACTATTTGCAAGTCATTGATCGTCTAAGAAAAGCGCAGCCTGCTTTGGCGCTGTCATCTGATTTCATCGTCGGGTTCCCCTCCGAGAGCGACGCGGACTTCGAAGCCACCATGGCGTTGGTGCGCGAGGTCGGTTATGCGCAGGCTTTTTCCTTTAAGTACAGTCGCCGTGCGGGCACGCCCGCCGCCTCCATGGATCAGCAGGTTGCCGAAGAGGTGAAGGAAGAGCGGTTATCCCGTCTTCAGGCTCTTTTGCGCCAGCAGCAGACGGATTTCAACTTGGCCTGCCTTGGCAAGAAAATGTCCGTTCTTATTGAAAACACAAGCCGAATGAATGGCATGATGTTCGGCAAGACTGTCTATCTTCAAACCGCGCGGATCAAGGGTGAGGCCTCCATGATCGGAACGGAGCAATGGCTCGACGTTCAGGAAGCGCGTCCCAATAGTCTTGCCGGAGAAAAAGCCATCGGCTAACAATTGGTTAACTGATCCGTGCTAACCATGGAGGCGGTTTTTCCTTTTTGTTGCCGGAGGCCTTATGTCATCCCGTTTGCTCCGCGTCCTGTTTTTGACGTCCACGCTCGCGCTTTCCGCCTGTCTGGCGACGACCAACGATACCTATGATTCGCCTGCGGCGGGCATGCTTCATCTTGGCGATCAGGTCATGGCCAAGGGCGAGACGGGGGCGGCCATTGATTTTTATCGGCGCGGCTATCAGCTCGACAAATCGAACCTGACGCTCTCCAAGCATTTGGCTGAAGCTCTTGAAGCGTTCGGTGATGCGAAGGGGGCTTTTGCCGTTTACAAGGATACACTTGAAACGCACCCCGAAGATTTCGATGTGCAGCGCAACTATGCCCGTCTGGCTTTGACCTTTGACAAGCCATTGGAGGCCAAGCGGCACTATCAGGCGGCCTTGTTGATCCGGCCTGGCGATACCAAATCCATCAACGGTCTGGCTGTCGCTTATGACTATCTGGGCGATCATGCCAAGGCGCAGGGACAATACAAGAAGGTTCTGGCTGCCGAGCCGGATAATCTCTCGGCCCTGAACAATATGGCTTATTCCTATATCCTGACCCGTCGCTATAGCGCGGCGATCGAGGCGTTGGAGCCTCAATTGGCCAAGCAGGAGGGGACACCGGCATTGCGTCAAAATCTGGCTCTTGCCTATGGTCTGTCCGGTCGCGACGAGGATGCCGAGCGCGTGGCCAAGATGGATTTGCCCGCCGACAAGGTCGAGCAGAACATGGCTTACTATAAGCGCAAGCGCGCGGAGCTGGCCGTATCGGGGACGCCCTATGCTGAGCTTGGGACCTATGCTTCCGAAGAGCAAGCTGTGGCCGAGATCGAGAAGCTGCGGCCCGAAATGCGCAAGGTTGGCGGCTATCTCAAGCCCGTCGTGATGCCCGAAGTCGCCTCGCCCGGTGAAAAGCCCCGTTACGCCGTTCGGATGATGGGCTGTGCCCGTCCCAAGGATGTCGATCACCTGTGTCAGGCCATGGAGGATCTGGGCGTGCCGTGCGTGGCCAAGGGCGGCAAGGAAGCTGAACCCGAAGAAAAGGGGCACGAATAGTTTTTCTATCCATAAAGCAGGATATCACAGATGACTGAAATGAAGACCCTTACCATTCCCAAGCCAGACGACTGGCACCTTCATATTCGTGACGAGGCGATGATGCGGGCCGTTTTGCCCTTTACCGCCCGCCATTTTGCCCGCGCCGTGATCATGCCGAATCTGAAGCCACCCGTCGTGACGGCAGCCGATGCCGCTGCCTATCGTGACCGTGTGCGGGCGGCGATTCCCGAAGGCGTCAATTTTACGCCGCTGATGACCGCCTATCTGACCGATACGACGGACCCCGATGATCTGGAATGCGGGTTTGAGGAAGGCATTCTGTTCGGCGCCAAGCTGTATCCCGCTGGCGCGACGACGAACTCCGAAAACGGCGTGACGGATATCCAGAATATCTCGGTCGTTCTTGATCGTTTGCAACGGATTGGCATGCCGCTGTTGCTCCATGGCGAAGTCACCGATCCCGACGTCGATTTCTTTGATCGCGAGGCGGTGTTTGTGGATCGTGTGCTGACGCGCCTGCGCCACAATTTCCCCGAACTGAAAATCGTGCTTGAGCATGTCTCAACCCATCATGCCGTGCAATATGTTGTGTCCGAAGCGCACAGCGGCAAGCTGGCGGCGAGCATTACGCCGCACCATCTTTTGTATAATCGCAACCGATTGTTTGACGGCGGCCTGTGTCCCCACAATTTCTGTCTGCCGGTTTTGAAGCGCGAGACGGATCGTCTGGCGGTTGTCGAAGCGGCGACCTCTGGCGCGCCGATGTTCTTTGCGGGAACGGACTCCGCGCCACATCCGCGTGCAGCCAAGGAAAAGGATAACGCCGCTGGCGGCATTTTCTCGGCTCCCACCGCGCTTTCCATTTATGCCGAAATCTTTGACCGCGCCGACGCGCTGGATCGTCTGGCCGAGTTCCTCAGCCTGAACGGCTCGTCCTTCTATGGTCTGAATGTCAATGAAGCCACGCTGACTCTTGAAAAAGCCGACGCGCCGCTGGAGCTGCCTTCGCCGATTGTGACGGAAGAGGGCGATGAAGTTGTCGCGTTTCCGTCAGGAATGCCTTTGTCATGGCGCGTCGCCGACAGGTAATCGGTGGTTATTTTATAAATCTCTCCCCCCTGGCGGGGGAGAAAGCAAAATCTTAGGCTTACGAAGTAAGTCTTAGATTTTGCAAGAGTGGGGGTAAAGACCAGCAGTGTCTTACCCCCTCACCAGTAAAAACTATGGACTTAGCATTCGCTAAGCCCAAGTTTTTACGTCCTCTCCCGCAAGGGGAGAGGGAAAGTAGCTTTTGGATACGGTCGGTAAAATTTTTGTTAGAAAAAAAGGTTCCTCATGTCCGCCTCTTTGGATGCTTTGCCCTTCATCGATCTTTATATCCAGCTGGATGGATCGGAGTCGCCGACCTTTCGCTCGAACGAGCGCGGCAAAAGCACGCATAACCAGCTTGTGCCGGAAGAATATCTTCCCGCCGTTGAACAGTTCGGCGTGAAGGTGAAAGCCGAGCTTCAGGACAGTGCCGACGGCACCATCTCGCTTGACGGGTTGCGGGTGCGGCTCTCGAAACAGCGGATGGCCGACGGGACGCTTTGGGCCTGCGCCCGTCGCATTAATACGGGCCTTCCCAATCTTTTCGAGCTTGGCTTTGCCCAGCATATCAGCAACCACATGCACTCGCTGGGCCAGCGCGACGGGCTGATCGTGATTTCCGGTTCGGCGGGGCAGGGCAAGACAACAACGGCGGCTGCGCTGCTGATCGACTTTTTAAAGAGCTATGGCGGCACGGCGATCACGATTGAAGATCCCGTCGAATATGTGATGAAAGGTCGGCACGGCGATTTCGGCCAGTGCTTTCAGGTTGAGGTCAAGTCCGAGGACGAGTGGGCTCCGACGCTGGAGCGTTCTTTGCGCTGGGGACCACGTTATATCTTCGTCGGCGAAATCCGCACCCCCAAGGCTGCCGAGCAACTGATTCAGGCCGCGACCACCGGCCACACGGTTATCACAACCTTGCATGGCGGCATGCCGGAAGAAGCCCTCGCCAGCCTTCTTTTTCTGGCCGAGCAAGCCATGGGCGCGGGCGCAGGCGGTATTCTGGCGGGCTGTTTGACGGCCTTGATGCACCAGACCATGAAAGAAGACGGACCCTTTGTCCGCTATTTGTTCACTGAGGAAGATTCGGCCAGCGATCCGATCCGCTCCTTGATCCGCGAAAACAAGATCGGTATGCTCTCAACTTATATCGATCGCATCGCGGCACGTCTTGCCAATCAACCTCTCTCTTCTTCCGGCGGTTCCGGTGGAAGAGCCGGAGGCCTTGGCGGGGCTCCTTCTCCCCTGCCGCCGTTGCCTCCCATTCGCAAGTAACGGAGCCAGAACTTCATGTTCGAGACAAACGTCAATCCCGGAAGTGACAAGCTGCGCGATTTGGCGTTCATGGACCTTTACGTCCGTGTCGATCATCCGGGGCAGGCGCGTTACCGCAGCGCGGGGCGCGATTATACGAATAACTGGACCCGCGTTCTGCCTGAGATTTACAAGGAAGAGATCGAGCTGATCGCGGGCAAGCTGCGCGGCCAGATTGAAAATCCTGACTCGTCGTTTGACTATGACGGGATGCGCTTTCGTCTGTCGCATCAGCGGCTTGCCAATGGCGAGGACTGGGTTGTTCTGCGCCGCATCAGCACCAGGGTGCCAGTGCTCGACGATCTGGCTTTTGCGCCGCATATGAACCTGCATCTGCGTCGCCTTGGTCAGCGTGACGGGCTTATCGTGATTTCCGGTGCGACGGGCAATGGTAAAACGACGACGGCCTTCGGTCTTATCAACGATTATCTGCGCAATTTCGGCGGGGTGGCGATCACCATCGAGGATCCGGTCGAATACGCGCTTGGCGGGCCGGTCGGTGAGTATGGCTATTGCTATCAGGTGCAGGTCAACAAGGACGAGGACTGGGCCACGCCGCTCAAACGCGCCCTGCGCTGGACGCCGCGCTTTATTTTGGTGGGCGAGGTGCGCTCCCCCCGTGCGGCAGAACAGATTCTTCGCGCTGCGACGACAGGGCATTTGGTCATTACCACCATTCACGCCGGTACGATTGAAGAAAGCCTGATGGGGCTTATGCACCTTGCCGAGCAAAGCATGGGCTCCGCCGCCAATTTCATGCTGGCGCAAGGCCTGACCGCCGCCATGCACCAGACGCTCAATGCGAACGGGCCGTTCCTGCGCTATGTGATGACGGAAGAGGGCAATAACGGCGACCCCGTCCGCGCCTTGGTCCGCGAAAACCGCGTGGGCATGATCAATTCCTACATCGACAAACAAATCGCCCGCATGAACACCATGCAGGGCGTTTCCTCGGCCATGCATAATCCGGGGATCAGGAAGAGCTGATCAGGCACGTTTTCAAAAGGAATTGTTTTGATGATTTCAGAAGCTGTTTTGGAAGAAAAAGCAGAGCTGGAAGATTTTCTGGTCGTTGTTTTCGGTGAGGATTACCGAGTGATGGCGCGTCAACATATCGCAGAAATGTTTTCCAACGCGCTTTCTCGCCCGATCTTTTTGCTGAAACGTCAGGAAAGTCGTATTATGGCTTCGGTAGCGATTTCAGAGGCTTTGTTTACCACGCATACATGGGGTATTGGCTGGGTTGCTGTTCATCCTGAGCAACGTGGGAATGGATTGGGGCAGGAGATCGTCAAGGCTGCTTTAGAAGCGATAGCGGTACGCGTTAAAGTCCCCTCGACGGCTATTCTCTCGGCTTATCCAGAAGGTGCAGGTTTTTACAACAGGCTTGGATTCGCTGGCGCGACAATGGATCACGCAGGAAATCCGTTTTTATCAAGGAAAGTTTGTCCTAACGCTTCGGGCGTTATACCAATAAGGGCATGAACTGACGCACTAAAATAAACCTCTCATCGTCTTCCCGCACAGCAGGCAGCGCGAAGCGTGGGGTGACGAAGGGCGAGGCAGGCTTGTGTCGCCTTTCGTGCGCTTGCTGGGATTAGTTGATAATCTCTTCCATCTTCATATCGACCAGAAACTCGATGGCGCGCATGTAGTCGTTGCGTCGCAGCTTGGCGATATGGTCCACGCCGAATTCGGCTTCCACAATCATCTGGACGGTGTCCTGACGGACGTTCTGGTTATAGGCGACATAGGCGAGAAGGGCATAGATCGAGGTCAGTTCGCGTTCATTAATGCGTTCGATCTTGGGGGTGGCGGGGGTCTGGTCGGAGTGATAGGGAATGTCGTGGGAGCAAGTGACTTTCAGGTCTTTGGCGACGTCCATCATATGATCGCGAGAAAAATCCGCATGGGGACGGCGCTTGGTTGTTGTGTCTTTTGTCATTTGACCCTCCGTCGGGTAATTCGTTTTAAATATCAAACAATTAAGCCTTTTTAAGGGCCGTTCCATCCCCCTCGATTATTCCGGGAAAAGGGCGGCTTTTCTCATTCCGTAAGTGCAATATATCTGAAAGGTTCTCTTTCAGCAACATAAAAGTTCTATTGCATTACTTTCACGAAAGTGATAGTGTTGTTTTTAGAAACTTGCAGCTTTTTGCCGTTAAGAGGTCTTTACCCATGGTTGTTGGATGCCAAATTCGCGCTGCCCGCGCCTTGCTGGATATGAGCCAAGACGAGCTCGCCAAGGCCGCCGGACTCACGCCCCAAGCCATCCGTAAAATCGAAAGCGGCGACGTCCAACCCCGCGAAGGCACCATCGCAGATATTGTGCGCGTCTTCCACGAACGCCGCCTTGAGTTCACAGACAACCAAGGCGTGAGGTTCAGGCCTGAGGATGTGGAAGTGCTGAATGGCCCAGAGGGGGTGCAAAGATTCTTCGATAAGGTCTATGAACTCGCTCAGAAAAGCGGTGGCGTGATCCGTCAGAATGGCATCAGTGACTCGACGTTTTTATCGGTTGCGCCCGACGCAACGAAAGGGCAGGGGCGACGCATGGCCCCGCTTGTTCAAAAACGCAAGGATATTTTTGTTCGCGCTTTGCTTCCTTATGGCGACCAAAACTTTGCCTATTCAGAATATGCCCAGTATCGTTGGTATCCAGATACTATTCCTGCGGCGGTGCCATTCTATTCATTTGGCGACTCGATCGGTATTTTTGCTTTTGATGCCGATATTTCCCCGAAAATTATTCTTGTGACATCGCCAGCAATTGTGGCGGCCTATGAGAAGCAATTTGATGAAACGTGGAATATGGCTCCTTTACCACAGAAGACAACATGACAAAGTCATATCAAAATACGCAGCTACCTTTTGAAGAAGGCCAACTTTCTGAAACGGCTTTCTTCAATGATGTGCTTGACCTTTTTATGGGGTTCAGATCAGGTCATGTCAGTAAGTATATTTATGAAGCACCAGAGGATTCCTTGTCTGAACGGACGGATGAGAAGGTTTTGTGGGGAGCTATCATTGAAGAAGGCCAAACGCCCTATTACTTGCCTAAGGCGGATAACGAGCTTTTGTGTCGTGCCAGACAGGACCTTGTTGGTCTTGTTCCGTCATCAACTCCCGTGGTTGATTTTGGCGTTGGCGACATCGAATCTTTTGTTAAGCACGCTCTGCCTGTTCTGAAAGCACTTAAGAGCGACTATTATGTTGGCATTGATTTTTGTGAAGCTTACTTGGAGCGTATTCAAAAAAGATATAACGCTGATCAGAAAATCAAAATTGTGACGGTTTGCGATGATTTCTTTGAACCGCAGATCAAAACGGTAACACCAGTCCCTGCCTTAGGCCTCATGACGTGCAGCACGATTGGAAACATTCATGGAACGCTGCATGATTCACATTATGATGCGAACTTGTCGCGTGCGTTGCGCATATTGGCGCGCTTGACAAATCATGGCTGGTTGCTCGCCTCTTTGGACACCAACCAGGATGCTGCACGTTTGTACCAAGGTTATCAGACAGAGCTTTTGGCGCGTTTGTTCCTAACTGTTTTTAGGCGCATTCCCGTTGAACTGGGTTCTATCGGTTTCGACCCCTCTCTTTTTGTTTATGAGCCTGAATGGCATCCTGAGTTGCAGTTGTTTGCGCATATGGCGCGGGCGACGGCGGCGCAGGATTTCAGGCTGGGCGACTATCGCTTACATATCGCGAAGGGGCAGAAGTTCCATTTGCTGAATTCCTATAAGTTCGAAGCCTCGTTCTTTGAGGCTTGCTGTGACAAGGCTGGATTGGCTGTTCAGCAGGTCTGGCATCATGAAACGCCGATGAAGCTCTATTTGCTTAAAGACAAGGCCTGCCGATTATAGCTGGCTGCGCGTCGCGGGCGAAACTTTCTCGATTTTGGGTTCGCGGAGAGAGTGAGTCGCAAAACCCTTTGAAATCAATAGGTTAGGCGCGGGTCTCGATTTTGAGAAAGCTGTTATATATCAGCGACTTAGCCCAAAAAGACTCCCGAACAGACAAGACAGCGTACCGAATGTCGGCTCAGCTGCGTCACAGAGCCCTTTTTCTCCCCGATTCGTTGATTCTAAAGGCTTTTTTCTAAATCGAAAGAGAGGGGGGGAGAGGCCCGTTTATGCCTTGGGGGCGAGGCCATTTCCTCCACCGTTTTCTTGCAACTCTTGCGTGACGGCTGGCGCGGGGGTGGGTATAATACCAACGAACAGACGTAATGCCCTACCGTCATCGCGAGGAGCGGAGCGACGTGGCGATCCAGTCCCCAAGTTTTAAGCAGATGGACTAGATTGCCGCGCTCCCTTCGGTCGCTCGCAATGACGCTGTGGGTGTTTTCATCCGTCTGCTGGTATAAAGGTTACCGATACACTTCGACTTGAAGTTTTGGGATCATCTATACAACTGTGTCATTCCCGCGAAAGCGGGAATCTATGTTTGAAGTGAAGGAAAGCCTCAACATTTATGGATCCCCGCCTTCGCGGGGATGACGCTTTTTGTTAAAGACAATGTCAATTCTTTGGGCTGGATAAGTATGCACTCCTTTTGCTTCATGAAAAATCAGGTAGAGGTCAATGTCTTCTTTCATTCAACCGCGTACGCCTTCGGGCACTTTGGAATTGTTGCCGCGCCAGCAAATGGTTTTCCAGCATATGCTGGACGTGATCCGTCGCGGGTATGAGCGTTTTGGTTTTGTCCAAGTTGAAACGCCGGTGTTCGAGTTGAAAGACGTGCTGCTCACCAAGTCGGGCGGCGAGACGGAAAAGCAGGTTTATTTCGTTCAGTCCACGGGCTCGCTTCAACAGGGGCATGAGCCGGATATGGCTCTTCACTTTGATTTGACGGTGCCGCTCGCCCGCTATGTCGCCGAGCATGAGCGCGAGCTGGTGTTTCCGTTCCGCCGCTATCAGATCCAGCGGTCCTATCGCGGCGAGCGTCCACAGAAGGGCAGGGCGCGCGAGTTTTATCAGTGCGATATTGACGTGATCGGCAAGGACAAGCTGGACGCCGCCTATGATGCCGAGCTGCCCGCCATTATCGTGCAGATTTTCACCGAGCTTGGCATCGGCGATTTCACGATTCATTTCAGCAATCGCAAGATTCTCCTCGGCCTGCTCACTGCGTGGGGCGTAGCGGATACCGAGACACAGAAGCTTGTTTTGCGCGAGATCGACAAGCTGGACAAGATCGGTTTGGCGAAGGTGCAGGAGGCGATCGTCGCGCTGGGCGTTGCCGATGCCGTCGCCGCGAAGGTGCTGGAGCTTGTCGCGCTTAAAGGAAGCAAGGACGAGATGCTGGCCGCGCTGCGCAAGCTTGAGGTAAGTGAGCCTGTGTTTGCCGAAGGGCTCGCCGAGCTTGAGAAGATGGTAAGCTCACTGCGAGCCCTTGGCGTGACCGAAGCGCGGACGCGTATCAATCTGGCGATTGCGCGGGGCCTCGATTACTACACGGGCACCGTTTATGAAACGCTGATCGACGCGCACCCCGAAATCGGGAGCGTTTGCTCTGGCGGGCGGTATGAAAATCTGGCGGGGCTTTACACGCGCTCTAAGCTGCCCGGTGTGGGGCTTTCCATCGGGGCGACGCGGCTTTATGAACAGCTTGCTGCGCTCGATTTGCTGCCGCCTGTGCCGCACACGGTTCAGGTTTTGGTGCTGCAACTTGAGGAAGCGATGCGTGCCGACTATCTGGCTCTGGCCGCGCAGCTTCGCACAAGCGGGTTGACGGTCGAGAATTACCTTGAGCCTGCGAAGCTAGACAAGCAGCTTAAATACGCCTCGAAAAGCGGCATTCCGCTGGCGGTTCTGTTCGGCTCAACGGAAAAGGAAGCCGGAACCGTTCTGGTCAAGGAGCTGGACAAGAAAATCCAGCACGAAGTGAAGCGGGATGACGTCGCGGCCTTTTTGGGCTCGCTTGGGAACTAAAGTTTTTTCTTTTTTGTGCGCGGACCGTTGCGATGAAACCTCAACGCCATAAGACCAGAGCCAAGACGGGCGGTATGCGTGGCAAGAAGACCAAGCGGTCGGTCGGGCATGCAATCGGGCATGCCTATGTGATGCGGGTGCCGCGTATTGTCTGGATCGCGCCGCTGGTGCTTTTGCTGGGGATTGGATTCGTTATCGCTTACTTCGTGGGGGAGGAAGTCCGCACCTCGCGCCTTCAGGCCGAGTATTTTGCACGAGAGACAAAGGATATTTCGTTCGTGATGGAAGAGGGTGCGTCGCCCGTTTTCAAAACTCCGTCGGCGGGGCCGTATAATCAGCGGCTGGGGTATAGCTATCTTCCCTTCTTTATCAAGACGCTTGAAGCGGACGATTATGTCGTCACGGCCCAGATGCGGGCTTCGCCTGCCTATGAAAAGCTTTTGGGCGCAGGGCTGTATCCGATCTATCGCCCCAAGATCGAGGCGGGACTTCAAGTCAGGGATCGTGGTGGACAGGAGCTTTACAAGGCTTCGTTCCCGTCCAATGTGTTTCCTGATTTCGCCAGCATTCCCAAAGTTCTTGTCGATACGCTGCTGTTCATCGAGGACCGCGATCTTTTGCGCGAGGGCGAGCCAACGCGCAATCCGGCGATTGAGTGGGACCGTTTTTTCTATGCCGCGATGGGGCGGGCGTTAAAGTTTTTTGCGCCGGATGTGAATCTGGGCGGCGGCAGCACGCTGGCGACCCAGATTGAAAAGTTCCGTTTCTCAAGCGGTGGCCAGACCAGCGGCATCAAAGACAAGTTGCGCCAGATCGCTTCGGCCAGTGCGCGGGTGTATATGGATGGTCCCAACACGCACGCGGCGCGGCAGCGGATTGTGCTTGAATATCTGAACAGCACGCCGCTGAGCGCACGTCAGGGCTTTGGCGAGATCAACAGCATTGGCGACGGGCTTTGGGCGTGGTTTGGCCTCACGATCCCCGACATTATCGACGCTTTGAACGCATCCGAAGACGATCCCGTGTCCCTTTTGAAAAAGGCGACGGTCTATCGCGAGGCACTCGGGCTTATTCTGGCGCAGCGGCGGCCTTCCTATTATCTGCTCACGGATCGCCGTGCGCTTGACGAGTTGACGGACCAGACGCTGGACAATCTGGCGGTGGCGGGCAAAATCTCGCCTGCCTTGCGCGAGGCGGCGCGGGCCAGCACCTTTCATTTCCTGCCACAAGCTCCGGCCCCTGCGGCCATGGATTTTCTGGAAAACAAGGCGACGAACGCGCTGCGGGCACATTTGCTCAAGATGCTGGCTTTGCGCAATTTGTACGAGCTGGACCGCATGGATCTTGAGGCGACCAGTACGCTAGACCAGAAGGTGCAGCAAGGCGTCGTCGATTTCCTGAAGAAGATGAGCGATCCCGAGCATGTCAAGGCGATTGGCATGTACGGCTTTCGCTTACTGAACACCGACAATGACCTTTCCAAGATCAACTGGAGCGTTTTGCTTTACGAGAAAACGGATGCGGGCAACCTGCTGCGTGTGCAGGGGGATAATATAGATGCGCCGCTGGATATGAACGAGGGCGTCAAGCTTGATCTGGGATCGACGGCCAAGCTGCGGACGCTGGTGACCTATCTTGAAATTGTCGGCGAGCTGTATCGTCGTTATGCCGGACTGTCGCCCGATGATTTGAATGATTTGACGGAGGAGGCTCCCGATGTGCTGACCTCGTGGGCGACGACGTGGCTGGCGGCGCATCCTGACGCGACCTTGGATGAAATGTTGCAGGCGGGCATGGACCGCAAATATTCCGGCAGCACGGGCGAAGTGTTTTTTACAGGCGGTGGCGCGCATACCTTCGTCAATTTCGAGAAGGAAGAAGACTATAAGAACTTCGATTTGCGTGAGGCTTTGCGTGATTCCGTCAATCTGGTTTTTGTTCGCCTGATGCGAGACATCGTGAACTACACGATTGCCCAAGGCCAGCAGACGAAACAGGAATTACTAAGCGATCCCGACCATCCGGCCCGCAAGGCTTATCTTGAGCGTTATGCGGACCGCGAGGGGACGACCTTCTTAAACCGCTATATTTCGGATTATGCGGGACTGAGGCGACAGGCCCTGATCGACAAGGCGATGGGGCGGGCGCATAAGGGCGCGACGGCGCGGGCCATCCTGTTCCGCTTTATTGACCCACAGGCGACGTTCGGCGAGTTTTCTGCTTACATGAAAAAGGCGGTTGAAACGCCGCTGGACAAAGAGCGGTTGCGCCAGCTTTACGACGACTATCCGCCGGAGCGGTATAGCCTTGCGGACAAGGGTTATATCACGGGGGTAAACCCGCTGGAGTTGTGGCTCGTGGCCTATAAAATCGCGCATCCCGATGCGACGCGCAGTAAGATGATCGCCGTCAGCAAATCGGTGCGGATTGAAAGCTATGCGTGGCTTTTTCACGAGAAGAAGAAGGGGGCTCAAGATACGCGCATTCGCATTTTGCTAGAGCTGGATGCTTTTGCGCGGATCCAGCAACGCTGGGCGCGGCTTGGCTATCCGTTTGACAAATTGGTGCCCAGTTTTGCGACCTCGATCGGCAGTTCAGCGGACAGGCCCGGGGCTCTGGCCGAACTCGTCGGCATCTTGATGAATGACGGCGTGCGCAAGCCGATGCTCCGTTTCGAGAAACTGCATTTCGCGCAAGGGACGCCGTTTGACTCCATCTTGATGCCGTCGGGGCTTAAGGCCGAGCGCGTGCTTGATCCCGCCATTGCCCGCGTGGCGCGGGCGGCGATGACGGAAGTGGTGGAAAGCGGCACGGCGCGGCGGCTGCGCGGGGCCTATATCGACAGCGATGGCAAGCCGCTTGTGATTGGCGGCAAGACAGGGACGGGCGATCATCGCTATGACGAATATGGCGCGGGCCATCGCCTCATTTCCTCGCGTGTGGTCAACCGTACGGGCACGATCATGTTCTTTATCGGCGACCGC
Organism: Alphaproteobacteria bacterium; assembly: GCA_028683655.1. GTDB lineage: Bacteria > Pseudomonadota > Alphaproteobacteria > UBA9219 > UBA9219 > UBA8914. The sequence goes on along the minus strand of JAQUHK010000028.1, from coordinate 6,393 downwards.
TTCTTTGGGACGGTGACCGCGCATGTGGCGGGGGAAGAGGCCGGCAACTACAAGTTTACCAGTGCGCTATCGGCCCAGATGCTTAAATCTCTCGCGCCAGTACTCCAGCCCTTGATCGCGACCCCCAAGCCGCCTTCGCCCGAGATTTATGGCCCGCCCATGCCGCCGGAGAAGGACGGCGCGGAGAGCCTGTCTGCGCCACGTCCGCCTTCTTTTGATACTGCGCCCAAGCCCAAGGCGAAGACAACGCCGCGCCCACCGCCTGTGACCAGCCAGGACATGATGATGGATATTCTGCCGGAATAGGGCGCAGAACTGTCCGCATGAAATGATTATCAGGTTCTTGCCAACGACTTGCGGGTAGGGATAGACTGAAGGATGAAAGAGGCGAGAAAAACAGTGTCATTCCGGCGAAAGCCGGTATGACGCAGTTTCTCGATGGTTTGATGGGTATGAGACAAAAAGGGAGAGACGAAAATGGCGGGTGAACCTTTTGATAATCGTGAGGGCGTGATCTGGATCGATGGCGCGTTTGTAAACTGGCGCGAGGCGCGGGTGCATGTGCTTAGCCATGCGTTGCATTATGCCAGCGCGGTTTTCGAAGGCGAACGCGCTTATAACGGCAAGGTGTTCAAGCTGCGCGAGCATACCGAGCGTCTGCATAAATCCGCCGCGACTCTGGGTTTCCAAATTCCCTATACCGCCGATGAAATCGACGCGATCACGATGCAGCTTTTGGAAAAGAACAACCTGAAAGATGCCTATGTGCGCCCGATCGCATGGCGGGGCAGCGAGGATATGGGCGTTTCGGCGCACAGCAAAAAGATTCATCTGGCCATTGCCGTGTGGGCGTGGCCGTCTTATTTCTCACCCGAAGCGCGGGCGAAGGGTATCTCGCTGATGATCTCGCCATGGGCGCGTCCTGCGCCCAACACGGCCCCCACGGCGGCCAAGGCGGCGGGTCTTTATATGATTTGCACGCTCAGCAAAAACATGGCCGAAGAAAAAGGCTTCAACGATGCGCTGATGCTGGACTGGCGCGGACAGGTGGCAGAGGCCACGGGCGCGAACCTGTTTATGGTCAAGGACGGTAAAATCTATACCCCGACGCCGGACTGTTTCCTTGACGGCATCACGCGCCGCACGGTGATGGATTTGGCGCGTCAAAACGGGATCGAGGTGATCGAAAAAGCGATCAGCCTTGATGAATTGTCAAAGGCCGATGAAGTCTTTTTGACGGGCACGGCGGCGGAAGTCACGCCCGTGGGCCGCATCGACGATTGGACCTACACCCCCGCCGCGATCACGAGTACCCTGATCAACGCCTACGCCAAACTGGTCGGTTCGGCTTAAAGCCGTTTGCTTGCCATAATCGGGGGCTGTTAGGCCTTGCTCTTGCCCCGTTTTCTTTTTATGGTGCAAAACCATGAGGAAAATTTATGTCTATGCCGCGCTTTGGTGCGCGATGGTCCTTGTTTCGGCTCCCGCTGTCGTACAGGCTTCTTCCCCCAAAGAGCTGGGCAAGTTCGGCTATTGGGCGGCGTACCAGATGTTCGAGGGGCCCGACCCCGTTTGCTATATGACCATCACGGCCAAGCCGCCGGCCCCGAAGGGGAAGAAGAGTAAGCGCGGTGACGTGGTGCTGATGCTCTCGCACCGCCCGAAAGAGGGGGCGACCGATGTGATCAGCTATGCCGCAGGTACCAAGTTCAAGCCCTCAAGTGATGTGCAATTCAAGGTCGGCAAGCAGGAATACAGCCTGTTCACCCAAGGCGACACCGCATGGGCCCGCGACTCGGCAACCGACAAGGCCGTTGCCGCCGCGCTTGGCAAAGCCCCCAGCCTCAGCGTTTACGGCAAGGCCTCAAGCGGCGAAGCCATCGCCGACACGGTCGCCCTGAAGGGCTTTGGCGACGCCTACTATGCCATCGGCAAGGCATGTGGCCTCTCTGTCGAAAAGCCGAAGGCGGAGAAAAAAGCCGCGTCTAAGCCAAAAACGACCGAAAAGAAGCCTTGAAAGCTGCAACCTTTGACTTTTGCTGGTCTTTCGGGGCATATCCTTCCCCATGACAACGCACAATATCCATGGCCATGCGGCGCGGTTTGCGCCGCCCGAAATCCTGATTGACGGCAAGCGCAACCTTGTCGGGCTGACGCTTGACGAGCTGAAGGCTGAGATGCTCGCGCTGGGGCTCGAGGCTTTTCGCGCCAAGCAAATCTGGACCGCGATCTATTGCCACGGGATCAAGGATTTTGACGTGATGACGACGCTCGCCAAACCGGTGCGCGAGAAGATTGCCGAAAAGTTTGTGATTGGCCGCCCGTCTGTGTCGGCGGCTCCCGTGTCGGTCGATGGCTCGCGCAAGTGGCTGCTCAAGATGGGCGACGGGCATGAGGTCGAGGCCGTCTATATCCCCGAAGAGGATCGCGGCGCGCTGTGCGTGTCGTGTCAGGTTGGCTGTACCAACAGTTGCAGCTTTTGCCATACCGGCACGATGCGGCTCGTGCGCAATCTGGATGCGTCGGAAATCATCATGCAGGTGATGCAGGCGCGTGATGCGATTGGCGAGTGGAAGGTGCCCGATCTTGAAAAGCGGATGCTCTCCAATATCGTCCTGATGGGCATGGGCGAGCCGTTGTTCAATTACGACAATGTCGCCAAGGCCGTGAAGATCATCATGGACGAAGGCGGCATCGCGATTGGCAAACGTAGGATCACGCTCTCCACCTCTGGCGTGGTGCCGATGATGGCGCGGTGCGGGAGCGAGCTCGGCGTCAATCTGGCGGTCAGCCTGCACGCGGTGACCGACGAGGTGCGCGACGTGCTGATCCCGCTGAACAAGAAATACCCGATCAAAGAGCTGATCCAGGCCTGCCGCGACTATCCGGCGGCGACCAATGCGCGGCGCATCACCTTTGAATATGTGATGCTCAAAGGTGTGAATGACAGCATGGCCGATGTGCGGGCTTTGGTGAAATTGCTGGAGGGGATTCCGGCCAAGATCAACCTGCTGCCCTATAACCCGTGGCCCGGCAGTCCCTATGAATGCTCCGATGATGCCGTGATTCAGAAGTTCGGCGATTTCCTGAATGCCAAAGGCTATGCCAGCCCCGTGCGCACCCCGCGAGGCCGCGACATCATGGCCGCGTGCGGTCAGCTTAAATCCGCCAGCGTCCGCGCTAGGGCTGCGGCGGAAGCAGGGGAATGAAAAACACCTATGATACTAACCCGCGAATGAAAAGGCTCACGAGCCCATAACGTCATTGCGAGGAGGCCTTGGCCGACGAAGCAATCCAGTCCTCCTGCTGGAAACCTTGGGACTGGATCGCCACGTCGCTGCGCTCCTCGCGATGACGTTATGGGACCGTTCATTCACGGGTTAGGACGACACCATGCAGGCCAAACGCCTGATCGCCAAGGATATTGCCAAGATCAAGCCGCTAACGAGTGTCGAGCACTTTTAGTTTAACGCCAGAAACAGGGTGCACCAGACGAGTTTGCAGAGGATGTGAAGGGCCTGATCGGTGTGCAGGCTGAACCATTTGTCGCATTTGCCGAAATCGATGAGCCAGTGTGAGATGGTTTCGGCAAGAAAGAAGCCGAAGCTTCCGGTAATCCACCAGACAGCGGCACCATGGATAAGTGCGTGCGCCGTGAGTACGTAGGGCCATAAAATATGGGGCGACTGTCCCGCGGGCGTGAACTTGGCAGGATCGTTGTGCCTGTTCTTCGCGTAATCCATGAATCCCGTTTGCAAGCTATAGTCGGCGATAGCGTGACCAACGAGCATTTTGAAAAACAGTTCAATGAACTCCATCGGTCACTCCCTATGTTAGCACCGGATCACCCAAACACGTTCGTCCTTGTGAACCCGGCGGGGGGCAGGCGGCCAGCTGTGGCGCGGTCACCCAGCCAGGCGCGGAGGTCGGTTTCGGTGCGGGTGCGGTCGCCCGACTGCCAGCTAAGCCCCTCTTTCAAGTTAAAGCACTTGATGTCCGAAAGCTCGCCTTCCTTGTATTTTTGCATGATCACGCCTTTGCCGCGTACCATTTCCGGTAATTGGTCGGCGGGGAAGATCAGCAGTTTGCGGTTGGTGCCGATCACGGCGATATGATCGCCCTCGACCACGGCAAAGCTCTTGGCTTTTGTCTTGTCGTCAAGGTTCAAAATCTGTTTGCCGTTTTTGGTTTGCGCCAGAACGTCTTCGGCCTTCACGATGAAGCCGCGACCTTCGTTGCTGGCAACGATATAGCGAGCGGCAGGATCATATTTGATGATGCCGATAATCTCGGCATCGCCCGCAAGATCGACCATCAGGCGAACGGGCTCACCAAAGCCGCGACCGCTGGGCAGCTTGTCGCCGCACAGGGTGTAAAAGCGTCCGTTAGTACCGAAGAGAAGGATTTTGTCGGTGGTTTCGGCCTCGAAGACAAAGCCTTCCTCGTCGCCTTCCTTGTATTTGATGCTGTCGCGGGCGATCTCGTGCCCCTTCATGGCGCGCAGCCAGCCCTTTTCCGACAGAACGATGGTGATGTTCTCGCGCTCGATCTGCGGCTCGAAGGAAATATCGGCAATCGTCGGCGCATCGGCCAGCGTCGTGCGACGCGCGCCGAGCTTGGTGTTTTTGCCGAAGGTTTTCTTCAGCTCGATGAGCTCGCCGTCGATGCGTTCCCAGCGCAGGGCTTCGTCTTTCAGGAGGTTTTTGAGTTCTGACTGCTTGCCGGACAAGTCCTTTTGTTCGCCCTTGATCTCCATCTCCTCCAGCTTGCGCAGCGAACGTAGGCGCATGTTGAGGATCGCCTCGGCCTGCACCTCGGTGAGGGCAAAGGTTTTGATGAGGACGGGCTTGGGCTCGTCCTCGGTGCGGATGATGTGAATGACCTTGTCGAGGTTGAGAAAGGCGATCAGGTAGCCCGCCAGAATCTCTAACCGTTCCTCGATCTTTGCCAAACGGAAGCGCGAACGACGGACCAGCACTTCGTGCCGGTGGTCGAGGTAAAAGCGCATCGCGGCGCGTAGATCGACGACCTGCGGCACGCCGTCGCGGTCCAGCATATTCATGTTCAGCGGGATTTTGACTTCAAGGTCGCTGAGCCGAAACAGGGATTCCATCAGGATGGCAGGATCGACATTGCGGCTTTTGGGCACGAGGATAAGGCGCACGTCGTCCGCCGACTCGTCGCGAACATCGTCAAGAAGCGGCAGCTTGCGGTTGGTCAGAAGCTCCGCGATTTTCTCGATCAGGCGCGACTTTTGCACCTGATAGGGAATCTCCGTCACGACGATTTGCCATGTGCCTTGCTTGAGCTCTTCTCTCTCCCACCGTGCGCGCAGGCGGAAAGCACCGCGTCCGGTCTTGTAGGCCTCGATGATCGAAGCGCGAGGCTCAATGAGCATGCCGCCCGTGGGGAAGTCCGGCCCCTGCACAAAATCGACTAGCTTTTCGATGCTGGCATTCGGCGTCTTGATGAGATAGCGCATTGCGTCGCACAGCTCGGCGACGTTGTGCGGCGGGATCGACGTCGCCATGCCGACCGCGATGCCCGACGAGCCATTGGCCAGAAGGTTCGGGAAAGCGGCGGGCAGCACGACGGGCTCGTGCCCGCTGCCGTCATAGGTGTCGCGGAAATCGACCGCGTCCTCGTCGATGCCATCCAGCAAAAGACGGGCCACTTCGGTCAGGCGGGCTTCGGTGTAACGCATGGCTGCCGCGCTGTCGCCGTCGATATTGCCGAAATTGCCTTGACCTTCGATCAGGGGGTAACGCTGGCTGAAATCCTGTGCCAAACGCACAAGGGCTTCATAAACGGAGGAGTCCCCATGCGGGTGATATTTACCGATGACGTCACCGACGACACGCGCCGACTTTTTGGGCGGCAGATTGGGCGCGAGTTTCAACTCGGTCATCGCGTACATCAGACGGCGGTGAACGGGCTTCATCCCGTCCCGCGCATCAGGCAGCGAGCGCGACATGATGGTGGACAGCGCATAGGATAAATAACGCTGGCCCAGCGCATCATAAAGCTTGGTGTCCACAATCGGCTGTGGCGGCGTGTCGTCGTTTTTATGTTTGCTTGTGCTTTTTGTCATGGTTCTGTGCGTATGATTTCCCGTTTCCAGCGGCACTTTAGGCGCGAGAGCCGATTCATGCAAGCGTTTGAGCGAGCAAAGAAAAAGCGCGGGACAAAGCCCGCGCTTTGAATGAAGAGAGCCTTGCTTTTGAAAAGTAACTTCTGTCGAAAAAAAATGTGTCATCCCCGCGAAGGCGGGGAGGTAGATTCACATTCCAAGTGCAACGGTTGGAACTGTTTGGAAAATACCTCTAAAGGGGTCTTATAGCCAAGACATTTTCTAGGCGTGTTATTCAGGGCGGCGGCAAGTCTTTGGACATC
>JAQUHK010000152.1 GCA_028683655.1 Alphaproteobacteria bacterium | reverse complement strand
GGAACTCGCGCACATGAGCCAAGGTTGCCTGAAACTGGTTGCGGTCCTTGAAGATGCGGCAAATCATCTCGGCAAAATTCTGTTGCCGCTTGGCGGCTTGGCGCGCGGCATATTCTTCCGTCTGGTCCGTCGCGATCATGACAACGCGGACCAGATCGCCGTTCGGCCCGTAAATAGGCCGATAAATCAAAGCAACGCGGCGGTCCTGACTGTGGGGGAAAAACTGCGGGAAAAAGCGGATGACATATTCGAAACCGAGTGCATGGTCGGGCTGGAAAAGAACTTCGATCCAGTCGATGAAATCCTCGCGCTGATCTTCAGGGATGCGGAGCACATCGACGATGTTTTTTTCAGCCGGAACGCATTCGATCAGGTCAAGACAAGCCTGCGAATAAACCGAGCCGCAGATGCCGTCGTTCGTAAAAAAAAGGAAGCCCTGCCCCAGCGAATTGACAAGCACTTCGGTCAGGCGAGCCTGATCCGTGACATGCTTGTGGACACGGAAATTGAGAATATAAAGACCTGCGATCCCGACAAAGGACGCGACCGCCATAACCCAGAAGGCCAAAGGCTGCGTCACCGGCTGCCGTCCAAACACGGGCAAAGCCACGGCAAAAAGCAACATGATAACGATGGCGGTCATACCCGCCAAAGAGGTATGGATGACGTCGACGTGACGAACAGCCTCGGTCAAAACAGCATCGTTTGACGCGCTGTTCTGCGATGCGGGCTGAACTTCCCCGTCAAAAGCATCCGTCATGGCCATCAAACGCCACCCCTAACTATACAGAACCTAAGATCGAATCCGAGTCTTTGCCGCCTTCATACAAGGCAAGATGAACCTGGAACAGCTGGCCATCGAGATAGAAGGGGATGATCATATACGAACCGCGATGGAACTGGCTGACAAAATGGCCCTTGCCCGTCACGACGCTGGGGATGCCCAGCTTAAGTCCGTAACCGCGCCCGTTCAGCTGGGTTTTGATCTGGCCGAAAATCATGTTGGTCAGCTCGCCGACGGCATCGACGGTCATTTCGTGAGTCACGGAAATCGAGCTACCAACAATACGGGGCAACAGGTCCCGCACCGTCTCGAAGGTCATGCACAACGTCATGGTCCCCTCAAGCCCTTCTTGCACCAAAGCGATCACGCCGGAAACATCGCCAACAAGTGACACCATGCCGCGCCCGACTTCGGGCTGGCCAGCGGCGACCGTCACGCTAAATGTTGTCTGAACCGCCCCGACAACCGCCATCGTCACTTCTTGTGACAACGTATCGTCAAGACGTAGATTCTGCGTCGTCAAACCCATGCCCTACTCCTTACGCAAAAACAATACGGTGCCTCAGGATTGGGCAGCATGATCCTTTTGACGCTTGCGTTTGATCCACTCGTGGATTTCGAAAAGCTTCTTGCTCAAATCGCCGGGAGAGACAGGCTTGATGATATAGGACGTCGCGCCAGCCTTAATCGCCTTCATGATATTTTGCTGCTCGGATTCAGCCGTCAGCATAACGAAAGCCGTTTCGGCATATTCGGGGCGCGTTCTGAAATAGTTCAGAACCTCAAGGCCCGATATGGTCGGCATATTCCAGTCAAGGAACACAATATCATAAGGCTGTTTGACATCCTTGGCTTTTTGGATCAGATCAATGGCTTCATTACCATCGGCAGCCGTCTGAATGTTTGTGATCTTGGCTTCCTGAAGCGTATTGCGAACGAACTGACGGACCAGAAAATGGTCGTCAGCAATCAAGATCTTAAGTTGCGCCAATTGACTCACGTCGTTCTCCTTCAAACAATCAAACAAAAACTCCGCGAAGCAAACCCTGCCCCGACGATTGGGAGATTAACAACCCACGCACAGCCCCATGCAAAAAGCCAAGAGGAGAGTGCTAGCTGATTTTTCGCACAAATATATTTCCGTATGGTTAAGACGCCGCACACAAACCGATAGACTCGCTTGTTTTTCCTTGGGGATCACCGGACAAAAAGGACGACGCATCTCGAAAAGGCCCGTCCCGACCTCCGGCACGTAGCTCGAGATCAGGCCCATAACCGCCCCGCCCCAGCTCTTTTCGCATCCGGTTTCATTCACAACGCCCTTAAAGGCGAAAGGCCCCTCACCAGCCCTGCGCGATTCAGGTTTTTCTCTTACAGTCCAAGAAGTTGCACCAGCTCATCATAAACGGCATCCATGTCAGCCATGCCGTCAATGCTCTTCAAAGCCCCCTTGGTTTCGTAATAAGGCAGGATCGGGGCCGTCTGGTCGTGGAAAGCTTGCAACCGGGCCTTCATCGTTTCGGCATTGTCGTCGGCACGCCGCGTAAACTCGCTCGAGCCGCACGAATCACATACCCCCGCCTTTTGGGGCGTTTTGAAGGAGTCATGATAGCCCTCGCCGCACTTGGCGCAGGTAAAGCGGCCTGAGACGCGCTCGACCAGCTTATCCTCGTCAACCACCAGCTCGATCACGGCGTCAAGCTTCATCCCTCTGGCCGCGAGCATCGCATCCAGAGCCTCGGCTTGGGCCACCGTACGCGGGAAACCATCCAGAATAAATCCCTTGGCGCAATCGGGCTCGGCGATCCGCTCTTCGATCATTCTGACAATCAGCGAATCAGGAACGAGAGTCCCTTTGTCCATGAGCTGCTTGGCTTCCAGCCCCAAGGGCTCGCCCTTCTTGATCGAGGCCCGCAGCATGTCGCCGGTCGAGATCTGGATCAAACCATATTCTTCCTCAAGACGACGCGCCTGTGTGCCCTTACCAGCTCCGGGTGCTCCCAGCAGGATGATATTCATGACGATCCCCTCTTCTGTTTCGTTGGCCCTTGTTTCCTTGGCCCCGTTTCGTTGAGCAGCCTTATTTCAGCTTGGACTTCTTGATCAGCCCTTCATACTGATGGGCAATCAAGTGAGACTGGATGCGCGAAATCGTGTCGATGGTCACGCTGACAACGATCAGAAGCGACGTGCCGCCCAGATAGAACGGCACGGACTGCGCCTTCATCAGTAACTCAGGCAACAGACAGATGCCGCACAGATACGCCGCGCCCATCACCGTCAAACGGGTCAGGACATAGTCAAAATAGTCCGCCGTATTGTTACCCGGGCGGATCCCCGGAACAAAACCGCCATATTTGCGCAGATTCTCCGCCGTCTCGGCGGGGTTGAAAACAATCGCCGTATAGAAGAACGAGAAGAAGATGATCAAACCGGCATAAAGCACCATAAAGAGCGGCTGGCCATGCCCCATCGCGGCGACCAGATCAGAGAGCCATCCACCCTTTTGCTGGACATCAAAAACGGTTGCCAAAGTCAGGGGGAACAGCAAAAGCGAGCTGGCAAAGATCGGCGGGATCACGCCCGACGTATTAAGGCGAAGCGGCATGTGCGAGGCTTCACCGCCATACATCTTGTTACCAACCTGACGCTTGGGATAGTTGACCAGAATGCGACGTTGGGCGCGTTCAAAGAACACACAGACCGCCAGAACGGCCACCGTCAGAACCAGAATGAAGAGGATGAACCAAGCAGGCAGTGCCTCGGTGCGGCCCATCTCCAATGTCTTGGCGACGGCATGTGGCAGGTTGGCGACGATACCAGCATAGATAATCATCGACACGCCGTTACCGATGCCGCGCGCGGTAATCTGTTCGCCCAACCACATCAAAAACACGGTGCCACCCGTCAGCGTAATCACCGTGCTTAAGCGAAAGAAAAAGCCAGGCATGATAACTGCCGAACCACCCGACGACGTCATAGCCTCAAGAGCGACAGCCATCCCGTAAGATTGCATAATCGCAAAAGCGACCGTCAAATAGCGTGAATACTGGTTCAGGCGCATCTGGCCCGATTGGCCCTCTTTCTTCATGGCTTCAAAAGCTGGAAGAATCCCGGATAAAAGCTGGACGATAATCGACGCGGTGATATAGGGCATGACGCCAAGCGCGAAGAGCGTCATGCGCATAAGCGCACCACCAGAAAACATATCGAACATGCCCAAAATGCCGCCCGCATGGCTTTTGAAAATCTGGCCAAGCGCAACCGGATCAATGCCGGGAACGGGGATATAGGTTCCGAGGCGATAAACAACGAGAGCCATCAACGTAAACCAGATGCGGCTCTTCAACTCCGTCGCCTTGTTGAACGAGGACATGTTAAGGCTCGAGGCCAGCATTTCAGCGGGAGAGACCATGATCGGCACTAATCCTTGATAAAGTCACAAAACACACACGCCCACTTTGCGACAAGCGCAAAGACCGAGCAAACCCGACCTGTCTAGCACCAGTCGGCCTTGTTGGCAAAGGACTAAATGACGGGTCGTGCCCTCTAGCCTAAGGCCAGCTTGGTCGACCAAACCACGGGGCCTCGCTCAACACGGAAAAGCTGGCAGTTGTCGATCGGCTCATGCGGCAAGGACAGAGCATGAGTCAGGCCCCACCAAAGGCCGGCATGCGCAACGATCAGTGGTATCCCCTGTCGCCCCTCATGCCGACGGCCACATTCTTGAAGGGCTTTTTCGACGCGAGCGACAAGCTGCTCGCGGCTCTCGCCATTCGGCGGATCAAGGGTCCAGTTCGAGAGAGGCTCCTTGTAATCGGCGTCCAGCTTGCCCGCCAAATCCCCGACCATCCATTCATAAAGGTCAGGAATGGTGATGATTTCTTTGTGCGCGAGCCTGTTCGCCCGCTCGGCGGTTTCCTGAGCGCGGCGCATAGGACTACAGAAAAGGCAGGAAATCTCGTTCGAC
>JAQUHK010000151.1 GCA_028683655.1 Alphaproteobacteria bacterium | reverse complement strand
ATGTTTGCGGCGGCGAGAGCGCCGGGAGATGACTCAGGCTTAGGGGCCGAGAGGTAGAAGGCCGTGGAGCAGGCCACGAAGGCGAGGAACACGATGAGCGGGGCCTTCATCATGAAGCCTAGCACCATGAAGCAGATCACCGCAAACCAAGCGACGGAGCCTAAGATGGCCCTGGTGAGTCTGGCTCGAATGATTGCGTCCCGGTCAAGTTCGGCGCTCTTAAGACCAACAATGGCCCCTTGAACATCACTGGCCATAACCGTACACCCTTGAGGTCTCAACGGCGATCTGGCCGTCCAGGCGGTCAATGCTGATCTGGGACTCTCTCGCAGCGTAGCCGCCAGCGGCTCCCAGGACTCCGAACAGGACGGAGAGAGGGATGCCGATGAAGGTGCCGACCCCCACGGCCCAACTCCACCCGACCGTGAGGCCGAGTAGGAGGCAGCACCCGAGAACGACGACGATCACGGCGACAAAGGCCTTCTTGAGCACGGAGAAGAATGCCCCAGATTTCTCTTTGTCAGCCTGGAGGTCCACTCTGAGACTCTCCAGGCGTCTGAGTTCCTTGTCCATCAGAAGTTTTCCATTCCGTAGATAAATAGTGAGATAGCGAGAATGATCGAGATGAATCCGAGAGTGACCCCGATGACCGGGTGCATCCCGAAACCAATGAGAGGGATAACCATCAGGAGGATAATGGCCAGGAATGACAGGCCCACCCTGATCACGATCCGCTGGAACTGTTTGAGATCCATTTTGTTTCCTTTCGTTGTTGTGTTATCAGTTTAACCCAGATCCTTCAGGCTGTCAACTCCAGTCGTCATCTGTGGTGGCTTCCACGTCACCGATGACGTAGGAGGACCCGGAGCCGGAGAAGAAGTCGTGATTCTCATCGGCGTCCACCGTCATAGAGGAGAGGATGGATGCCTCAACGCGAGTCTCGTTGTCACGGAAGATCGTGTCCATCCCGAGGTTCTGGAGAGCCTTGTTCATGTTGTACCGGAGGTAGACCTTGACGTTCTCGGTCCAGCCGAGGTCGTCGTAGATCTGCTCCGCGTACTGGCACTCCAACTTGTAGAGACGAAGGGCCAGATTCTCGATGGTGCCGACGACGAGGGAGCGCTTCGCCGGGTCAAGAGTCTTCAGCGTCTGTTGGAACTTGTATCCGATGTAGAAGCCGTGGACGCCTTCGTCTCTGAGGATGAGCCTAATGATGTCCGCCGTGTTTGTCAACTTGCCCCGCGAGGAGAACCAGAAAGGCAGGTAGAAGCCGGAGTAGAAGAGGAAACTCTCCAGCAACACCGAGGCTGCTCGTGCGATGAGAGCCTTCTCGACACCCTGGTCGGCGTTCTCGTAGGCGTCAATGATGATGTTCGCCTTGGTCTGGAGAAGTTCATCCTCTTCAGCCCAACGGAAGATCTCGTTGATTTCCTCCGTGGAGCAGAGGGTCGAGAAGATCGAGGAGTAGGACTTGGCGTGAACGCCTTCCATGTACGCGATCTGATACATAACAGACTCTTCATGAGGCGTTAGAGCGTGCTGAGCGATCACCGGAGCGCCAATCGTGTTCTGCACGGTGTCCAGAAGAGTGAGGCCTGCGAAGACCTTCTTGGTCGCCAACTTTTCGTCGGCGGTGAGCGTCTGCCAGGACTTCACGTCATTGGACAGAGGGATCTTTTCCGGCAACCAGAAGTTGCCGTTAAGGCGGTCCCAGACCTCGAAGTCAAGTTGATCAATGGAGGTGTTCCAGTTGATTGGGATAATTTTACGCAAGAGTTCTCCTTTTGAAGGGTGGCAGTGAGTCTCCCGACCAGTGCCTTGATGGTACATCACCCGCTCAGATCACGCAAATCCTAGAGCATACACGTCTCTTCGTAGATTTGATCAGCCAGAAATTTGAATCCTGGCTCATCATACGGCTTAGAGATTTTCCTCGCGTGCAGCCCTCGAACCCATGAACAGGTCTCCACTCCTCATTCATAGCATACACGAGACGCACTCCTCGATCTCGGTGCCTGCAAGCGCCTTCTGCATCATGCGGATGTAGTAGATGGTCTTGATGCCTTGCTGGTGAGCGTAGATCTGAGCCTTGTTGATGTCGCGGGTGGTGGCGGTGTCAGGGAAGAACAGGGTGAGAGACTGAGCCTGATCGATGTACGGGGTGGACACGGCGTACATGTCGATGACCGGGTTCGGGCCGATCTCGTAGGCGGTCTTGATCTTCCGCATGTTGTCATTGTTCAGGCCGTAGGCCGGGTAGTAGATTCGTCCCGTCTTACCTTCCTTGCGGATCTCCACGAGAGCGGTGATCGGGTGGATCGACGCCGTGGCGTTGTTGATGTACGAGATCGATCCGGTCGGAGGGATGGCCTGGAGGTTCCGATTGTACAGGCCGTGCTCCTCAACAGCAAAATTGAGTGCGATCCAATCGTCAGCCGTGAGGTGCAGTCGAGTGTACGGCTCTCGCTTGTCCATGTCAATTCGCTTGTAGTGGTTGCGAATCCGGTTGAGCATGGTTCCGTCCTGCCAGCGAGAGCCTTCAAAGCCCTCGAAAACAGTATTGGTGTGCCAAGCCTTGAGCATACTCTCGCTGATGATCAGATAAGTGATCTCAGCCATGTAGGTGTCCCAGAAGACTCGGGCCTCCTCGGACTCGTAGTCGATCCCCCGCTCGATCAGAGCGCCGTGCAGCCCCATCTGGCCTAGGCCAATGGCGCGTGAGCCGTTGTTGCCACGGCGCACGGACGGCGAGGAGTTGATCTCGGTCACCTCGGCCACCCTGTTGAGGAATCGGTAGGCGACGGAGACACATCGACCCAGGTCAGGTCCATCGAGTTTGGAGACCCGAGCGACGTTGAGCGACCCGAGATTGCAGGCCACGTCCATGCCGACCTTGCGGAAGGAGCCGGACTCGTTGAAGGTGGAGGGCTGGAAGGGCTGAGCAATCTCCGAACAGTTGCCAGTCTGAATGCCCTCAAAAACTACCTTGTGGCGATCCGGCTCGTTGAGACAGTAGGTATCGTCAATTCGACCCGTAGCAACTACGCTGGTCACCTTCACGAACTCTCGTGCGGAACGCTGGTGCTCGTACTCACCAATGATAACCCGCTTCGTCGGAAGGCCCAACTTGCGCAACTTCTGCGCCTCGGAGCCAGAGATTACAAGTCGGTAGATCTCCTTGGTGTCGTAGAACTTCTCGCTCTCCCGGAACTGAGTGCTTCCTGCGTCCTTGTGCTTAGCCCACTTGGAGTGAACCCCGAGGGTGGTCAGAAGAATGCGGACCTCCTCCAAGAAGTCGGCGTGGATAGAGGCGATCTGAATGCCGACGGCTCCGTTGCCGTACCCGTCTCCGTCGATGACCCCTGCCAGCCACTCCAGCCGGGACCTCAGGCTGTAGTCGGTAGGGACGTGGAACTTCCGGGGGGTGTCGTCATACAGAGTGTAGGAGACTCGTCCGCCAGCATCCTCCTTGAGAGAACTCGACTTGTATTCGATGCTCTCTCCGAGGTGGAGTTTGCCTGGATACAGGCGCAGGATCGGAGATCCATTCCTCCCATAGGTGCCCTCGGCAGTGTGCAGACCCGCCGTGTAGGCTCTCGGGAAATCCTTTGCTGGAGCGTCAATCACGTCCAACTCGAACTTTTCGAGGCGGTCCCCTTCCACCAACTCTGCTGCGCTAACTTCGACGGCAGGCTTGTCGTAATCGTTCTTTACGTAGAACTTGTGGTACGGAGTGACATCGAGGCTTCCTCCATTAGAGAAGGTGATGGTGATCAACTCCTGATTCTCTCCGGTCTTGGCGACCAGTGAGGGGGAGAACCTCTCTCCGTTCCATGCGTTGACTGTCTGGCCTGCCAGGTCCCCAATCGGGAGGTAGCCCTTGTCAGTGAGAACACGGGTCTCCGGAGCAACGCACAGGTTGGAGTGGGTGATCCGGCCAATGTTTGGAGCGACGTTGCTGTCATTGACGGCATCGTCAAACATGATGTACGGGTAGCCGGACTCGAACTGGATCTGCGCGATGGTGGTGAAGAACTGTCGGGCATTGATCTTGGTCTTGCGGATCCTGGGGTTGTCCACCATCTCCCGGTACTTCTCGGAGACCGAGATGTCCGCGAACGCCTTGCCGTAGACGCGCTCGACGTCGTAGGGGGAGAACAGGTACATGTCCTCGTTGTTCTTGGCCAACTCGAAGGTGATGTCCGGGATCACGACACCCAGGCTGAGGGTTTTGATGCGGATCTTCTCGTCGGCGTTCTCACGCTTGGTGTCCAGGAAGGCCATGATGTCCGGGTGGTGAGCGTTGAGGTAGACGACACCTGCACCTTGACGCTGGCCTAACTGATTGGCGTAGGAGAAGGAGTCCTCGAACAACTTCATCACAGGGATAAGACCTGAGGCCTGGTCCTCGAACTTCTTGATCGGTGCACCCGCCTCACGAATGTTCGTCAGCAGCAGGCCAACGCCACCGCCACGCTTGGACAGTTGCAGGGAGTCGGTGATGGCCCGGGAGATGGACTCCATGTTGTCCTCGATACGGAGGAGGAAGCACGACACGGGGTCACCGGAGTTGGTTCGACCGCCATTGAGGAACGTCGGGGTGGCAGGCTGGAATCGTCCGGTCATGATCTCCTGGATAATCCCCATAGCGTGATCCTCGTCCTCGGAGAAGGCGATGGCGGTCAGAGCCACGCGGTCCTCGAACCGCTCGTAGTACTTCTGTCCGTCCGGGGTGCGGAGAGCGTAGCCGGTGTAGAACTTGAA
>JAQUHK010000027.1 GCA_028683655.1 Alphaproteobacteria bacterium | reverse complement strand
TATTATTGTATGCCCGCGCGGATTTTCGCGCCGCTTTCTTACCACAGCCAGCATTGTCATCTTGCTCCTTCAGGATTGTTTTTCATGACGCCCCCAACAAACCACAAACGCCTCATCCTGATTTACCTGCTGCTTTCACTTTGGCTTGGCCTGCTAGCACTGCCCTTTCTTCATGCTCCCTCATGGGCTGGCCTGCCCATCCTGCTGTGTTGGGGAGCCGTGACGTTACGCCTTCTCTTCGAAGTGACGCTTAACCGCCACCGCGTTCCGACGCTGGCGACAAGTTTCCGCATGTGCCAGAAAATCGTCGCCGTCCTTCAAAAGGAAGCCAATCCAGCGGCAAAGACACCGTTCAAGATCATCGATCTGGGATCGGGGCGCGGCGGGCTGGCCCACGCCATAGCGGCAACCCTTCCTAACGCTGAAGTGACAGGCGTTGAACTGGCCCGCATTCCCTATCTCGAGTCTGTCGCGCTCCAGCGTCTCTTCGGGCCGCGCAATCTGAGCTATGAACAAAAAGATTTCTGGTCGTTCGATTGTCGTCAAGCCGACGCCATCGTCCTTTATCTGGCTCCGGTCACGGCACAGAAAATGGGCGAGAAACTCGCCCGCGAACTGAAGCCCGGCTGCCTCGTCCTCTCACACACCTTCCCGCTGGGCGGCAACTGGACAGAAACCGAAACCCTGACAATCCATACGCCGTTCAAAGAGAAGCTCCATCTCTACCGCCACCCCTAAAACCAAAACCTATAGCGCACCTCGGATAAAATAATCATCCGCGTGGTGCGCATAGACTCTGCTGCCGCCGCCCTGTGAAAGTATTAACCCTTGTTGCAGAGCAAAAATTGTGGCTAGATTTTGACGTCGAAGCGAGTCGCCGTCCCTCCCCTCTCACGGCGACCTCAACAGAAAGGCAACGGTATGGAAACGCGTGTTGTCTCACCCCCGGATCAGGCAGTGGCCCCGCCAACAAGGCTTGCCCGTCCTCAAAGCTATGCCCTCATTACAATAGATTCCTGCATCCCTGTCCTTGGAGAAGTGATCAAGAACGTCTCGGACTTGTTTGACCGCTGTTCCCAATCCCTTACAGCCGACTCCTATCTGAACTTATGCAGCAAGCTTGGCCCGGCAACGAGCATGCTGCTTCCCAATCCCCATATGACGTCAGGCAACAGGAATCTCAACGCGCAACTGGTTACTGAAGACTATATGTGGGAAACCGTCCTAACTGCGGCCTTGGGTCACGTTAAACCTACGCTGGCCCAAGGCCTTCCCCAAGCGATGGAAGAACTCGACCAGCGTGACATCGTGCCCATACTGGTTACGCACCGCAACCAGTCGCTTTTCAGAATCGTGATCGATACCCTCTCGTCCGCCGATCAAGCGACGATCAAGGGCCTCTTTCCAACAAATCGCCGCCTTTCCTCCTCCTCTGTCAACAGTGGCAGCCATCTGTTTGATGACATACTGGTCTATAGCTGCCTTGATCAAACGCCCTATGGCGGAAAGGGCCATCGATCTTTTGCGATTGAAGTCTCGCCCCTTGGCACGCGCTGCGCTACAGCCAACGGGATTGAAACCATCGCCTACGACCTCCTGACGCGTGGCAGCCAAATCATAACGCAAGCGAGCAAAGCTCTAACCGCAAGCGGGGCCTGTGCTGTCACCCGGCACTGGCGCGAGTTGAACCAGACCTTGGAAAAGACAATCTGCTATCCCATCCCCAAACCGGCCCCTCACGTTCACTAAGGGCGGTTTGTGAACGCAGGTTGGCTTAAGGGTGTCAATAGCACAATGATCCTACCTTGTCAAGGACTATTTTGCTAGTTCATGAATAAACCACCTGTCGTGCCAGCACCCACTTTCGCGAACAGGGGCTCTGGCTGGCTTCCCTTGTCTTTTTCCTTTTCAGTTAGGCAAGAAAACCAATGGAAAACCTTGCGCTCCCCCTGCTGCATAGGCTATACCACGCTCCATAAAGCTCCTTGCTAGCCACATTGGATGGCTGGCTTGATCGGCGCAGCTGAACTATCGGGATGGTCCCGAATCAGCGACCGGTCGCCTAGACCCGAAGGGAGTGTGGATTTATGCCATACTATGAGTCTGTCTTTATTGCGCGTCAGGATATTCCCGCCACGCAAGTCGAGGCCTTGACAACCTCTTTCTCCGAAATCGTCACCAAGCACGGCGGCAAGGTCACCAAGACCGAGCAATGGGGTTTGCGTACCCTCGCCTATCGCATCCGCAAGAACAAGAAGGGCCACTACGTCCTTCTGAATCTCGACGCGACGGCTGACGCTATCAACGAAATGGAACGCAACATGCGCCTGAACGAAGACGTTCTGCGCTTCATGACCGTCAAGGTCGAAGCCCTTGAAGAAGGTCCTTCGGTCATGATGCGTCGTGAAGAACGCGACGGCAACGAACGCGGTGATCGTGGCGACCGTGGTGATCGCGGTGATCGTGGCGATCGTCCCTCACGCGGCGACCGCGCCCCTCGCTCACGCGATGCGGCCAGCAAAGAATAATCCAGACGGATAAGGAGATTTCCCATATGAGCACGAATGAAACAACATCCACCGGCCCGAAGCGTCGCACAGGCTCGGCTGGCGGTTCAGGCGGCCACTTCTTTGGCCGTCGCAAGACCTGCCCGTTCAGCGGCAACGAAGCCCCGAAGATCGACTATAAGGACGTCCGTCTGCTGGGCCGCTTTGTTTCCGAGCGCGGCAAAATCGTTCCCTCGCGCATCACGGCGGTGAACAACAAGAAACAGCGCGAACTGAAGACGGCGATCAAGCGCGCCCGTTTTCTGGCTCTGTTGCCCTATGTCAACGACCGCGCTGGCGCCTAAGGAGGATACACAATGATTGAAGTCATTTTACTTGAACGCATCGAGCGTCTCGGCACAATGGGCCAGACGGTCAAGGTTCGCCCGGGCTATGCCCGCAACTATCTTCTGCCCCAGAAGAAAGCCCTGCGCGCGACCAAGGAAAACCTTGAGCTGTTCGACAAGCAACGCGCCGAACTGGAAGCCAAAAACGCCGCCAAGCGCGTTGAAGCCGAAAAGCTGGCCGAGAAGCTGGACGGTCTGAAGGTCGTCATCATCCGTCAGGCCAGCGAAATGGGCATGTTGTACGGTTCCGTCACCGCGCGTGACGTTGCCGATGCCGCCCAAGATGCCAAGCACGCGATTGACCGCCTGATGGTCCAGATCGATACCCCGATCAAGACCTTGGGCCTCTTCCCCGTCAAGGTGAAGTTGCACCCCGAAGTCGCGATCAAGGTCACGGTCAACGTCGCCCGTTCTCCTGAAGAAGCCATCATTCAGGCTCAAAAGGGAGCCGCCGTGCTCAAGGCCGCCGAAGCTGCCGCTATTGCGGAAGCCGAAAAGTCTATGATCGAGAACATCGGAACCGAGACACCTGATACTGAAGCCGGTGCCGAGTAAACGGTTTCGTTAGCATTTCCTTAGCGCCGTCAGGTCAGCCTGACGGCGTTTTTTTATGACAGAACAGGCATTATGGAGTAAATTAGACCAACGGCCCGATGAAAACACCCGCTACGTCATCGCGAGAAGCGAAGCGACGTGGCGATGACGATTTGCCGCGCTCCCTTCGGTCGCTCGCAATGACGAAGACGGCGCGACTCGTGAGTCATTTTATGGGGCCGTTGGTATTAGACCATAATTAAGCACCAATATGACATAATAGCGTGCGCTATTGCCTATCCCTCCATGCAGAATGGAACAATCAATGAAGTTCTTTGGCACGATGCTCGCCGCTGGCTTTTGCCTCCTTCTGTCAGTAACAGCTGCACACGCTGCGCTCCCCAGTAAAGGGGCTCTTTGCGTTCCCAAATTTGGCAAAATCTGTTTGGGTGAACCTTGCTTTTATCTCATTCCCAAAATCTACACTGACGGCGACTTTAAAACAAAAATTGTATGCGATGCGGCAACCAAAGGCACAATCGGAACGTGGGTGACCTATCTCTCCCCTCCCGCTTCATCCCCTCCCGCACCAGCAGCAACACCAACTCCGCCCTGTTCCCCACAATCAACTCCGTCTTGCGTGGACCAACCTTGCTTAGCCTCCCAATTGGGGGTCAGCGTGGTTCAGCTGGACTATAAAAACATTATCATCTGCCTCCTTAATGATGACGGGACAGACTATGAATGGAAAAGCATGGTTGACGACTACGACGGTCAGACCCCTTGGTCCTCGACCACACAATTTTACGAAGATACTGAGGGAACTTGGGTCGGCGACACCTGCCCCACGGGCAAGATCATGACGGGCATGAGCACAACAAATGTCGGCATGGGCGGCCATAACTACTGGTCCATTGACTGTAAATGAAACAAGATTTTCTTGATTGGGAGTAATCGTTATGCGCACCCGAAAATACACTTTACTATGGGCCATCACTGGCTTAATTTTGATCACCGCGATGCCCGCGTGGGCCGCATGCAATCCAAGCTCGACCTCTCAGGTTTCTTGTCTTGGCGGACCGGATAAAGAGTGTACTACGCTCGGCACGACAACGATGGACAAAGATCAAAAAAACATCATGGCCTGCCTTCTTGATGACAGTGGAGTCAAAGTCTGGAAACGCATGTCCGGCCGCGTTGGAGTCGGTACGCCATGGAAGTCCGCAGAGTTCTATGAAGACACAGAAGGCACCTATGTCGGCGCGGCTTGCCCGACAGGCAAGGTTATGACAGAAGTTCACACAATTAACGTAGGCATGGGCGGTCATAACTATTGGTACATTATTTGCCAGTAATATAAGCCGCGACAGATCCCATAAGGTCAACCCGAACACGGATAGAGCAAATGAACAAAAAGGCTTCCATGTGCAGCATAGCTACCCTCATCGCAGTCTGCGCTGCATCACCAGTTTTCAGTCAAGGCATTCAAATGCTTCCTCCGATTCAGTCCGGCACAGTAAGTACGCTATGCCCTGCTTCTGCCATCGGCAACATCCTAACCTGGGATGGCGCAACAGCCATTAAATGCCAAACCGGTATTATCGTCGATAATGCGGGACGCGTTGGGATCGGAACAAATGCGCCAGTAGCAAACTTAGAGGTTGTGGGCACGTTGAATGTAAGCGGCAGCACCGCCATTAATTCCGGTTTGTCCGTCGCATCTGGCGTCAAAATCGGCATGGATGGTGCGCTTTGCACGGCTGCCAAAGAGGGCACACTGCGTTACAACAGCGGACAGATTGAACTCTGCACGTCCTCAGGCTGGATAAACCCGAATCAAGGGCTGACCTATCTTGGGTCATGCACAACGCCGAACAGCGCAAGCGCGAACACGACTTGCAAATGCAATGCAGGGGAAACGCTCATGTTGATGAGCGGCTATAATGGGACAGGCAACTGGGGAGATTCTGTTAACTGCAAAGTCAACAATCAGGACTCAGCAAGCGTAGCTGGTTCTGCCTACTACTCCGCTTCAGTACAAGGCACCTGTACCTTTGCCTGCTTCATCAAGTGAGGAAACACACAGTTTGTCTTGCATAAAATGACTCATTTTATGCAAGACAAACGCCGCCGGGCTTCGCGCCACAAGGCGCGGGGCCGCGTCGCGGCCTTTATAGCGTATCTCTTCGATGACCATTTTATTTGAGATACGCCATAGATTGCAAGGAGATCAAGCCTCCAAAGCCTTCACAACATCCTCGCACATTTTCTTGGCATCGCCAAAGAGCATCATCGTGTTGGGGCGGAAGAACAACTCGTTCTCCACGCCCGCATAGCCCGTGGCCATCGACCGCTTGATGAAAAGCACCGTCTTGGCCTTTTCCACATCTAGGATTGGCATCCCGTAAATGGCCGATGTCGGGTCTGTCTTGGCCGCTGGATTGGTCACATCGTTCGCGCCGATGACAAAGGCCACGTCGGTCATTCCGAAATCGCGGTTGATCTCCTCAAGCTCCAGCACATCGTCATAAGGCACATTCGCTTCGGCGAGCAGCACGTTCATGTGACCAGGCATCCGGCCCGCCACCGGATGAATGGCATAGCGCACCTTCACGCCATTTGCTTTCAGTATATCCGCCATCTCGCGCAGCGCATGCTGGGCCTGCGCCACCGCCATGCCGTAACCGGGCACGATCACAACGCTGGAGGCGTTCTTCATGATGAACGCCGCATCCTCTGCCGAGCCCGCCTTCACAGGCCGATCCCTCGCCGCGCCGCCCGCCGCTCCGGCGGCTGCGCCATCGCTACCGAACCCGCCAAGAATGACATTGAAAATCGAGCGGTTCATCCCCTTGCACATGATGTAGGACAGGATCGCCCCCGACGAGCCAACAAGGGCCCCCGTGATGATCAAAAGCGGGCTTTCCAGCGTGAAGCCCGTGGCCGCCGCCGCCCAGCCGGAATAGCTGTTGAGCATCGAGACAACGACCGGCATATCCGCCCCGCCAATCGGCAAGATCAGCAGGAACCCCAGAGCCGCCGTCAAGGCGACAATGGCCCAGAACGCGACCGGCGACTGGCTGAGCACCAACGCCACAATCAAAAGCAGCGTCAAAATCCCCAAAGCCAAATTCAGCTGGTGCTGAAACTTGAAGGAGAGCGGTTTACCACCGATGATACCCTGCAATTTCCCGAACGCGATCAGAGAGCCCGTAAAGGTAATCGCACCAATCGCGGTCCCGAGCCCGACTTCGATCAGGCTAGAGATATGAATACGCCCCGCCTCGACCATGTTGAACGCCGCAGGCTCAAGAAAAGCCGCCGCCGCAACAAGAACCGCCGCAAGCCCGACAAGCGAGTGAAACGCCGCAACAAGCTGGGGCAACGCCGTCATCTTGATTTTCTGGGCCACGAGCGCGCCAATCGCCCCGCCAGCCGCAACGGCGATGGCGATCATCCCGTAAGAGGTAACGGAAGGCAGCAGCAAGGTCGTGCCGATGGCTATCGCCATCCCGATCATGCCAAAGCGGTTGCCCTGTTGCGCCGTCTCGGGCGACGACAACCCGCGCAGAGCCAGAATGAACAAAACGCCAGAGACGAGATATGCGATCGAGATCAAAGCAGGAGACATGATTATTTCGCCTTCTTTTTGTACATATGAAGCATGCGCTGGGTCACGATGAACCCGCCGAAGATATTGATAGAGGCAAGAAACACGCCCCCCAGCCCCAACCATGTGGAGAAGGTCAAGGCCTTGAGCCCGGCGGCCATGACGGCCCCGACGATGATGACGGAGGAAACCGCGTTGGTCACCGCCATCAACGGCGAGTGCAATGCAGGAGTCACGCGCCACACGACATAATAGCCGACGAAACAGGCCAGAACAAAAACCGTCAGTCCCGTGATGAAAAAGCCGCCGCCCGCCGCACCGTGGCTGACCGCAAGGCTCTGGGCCTGATCGGCAAGGGCTGACGTGTAATCGGCCATTTCCCTTTGCCTGTCAGCCAAAGAACTTAATCCGTCAAAAA
Organism: Alphaproteobacteria bacterium; assembly: GCA_028683655.1. Taxonomy (GTDB): domain Bacteria; phylum Pseudomonadota; class Alphaproteobacteria; order UBA9219; family UBA9219; genus UBA8914. Next base: position 12,647 of record JAQUHK010000027.1, on the reverse strand, counting down.
GTTTGTTTGTGTCCATCGTTTTTCTCACAAAAGCTATTGAGGGGAAGACTTGGTCGTAAAGTTCCGGCTTTTTGCAGGCGAAGGTTCCATCGTGGCGGGCGCATCAACTTGCTCGCTGTCGGCAGGGACAACAATCCCTTCCTCAATCCCCGCAGACGGATGCCCTTTCCCGATCGCCGTGTCCGCCGACAAGGCCGTAGCGGATGGCGCAGGCATGACGGCTGGATGCATGCTTTCAAACGTGAGAGGAGGTCTGGTCTTGACGGAGGTCTGGTCGCCAACAGGCGAAGGCTTAGGTTCAACCGGCGCGGGCTGAAAGGTTTCCGGCGAAGGCGAAGGCGCGTGAGGCATTGCCGCCTTGGGCTCCGCCCCTCCTGACGCTGTGGGCGCGGCTGACGCTGCGGGTGCGGCTGGCGCAGGGAGCATCCCTGCCTCGTCAGGCGCAAGAAGAGTCGGTACAGCCATGGGAGCCTCACCAACAGATACAGGAGGCCTCGCCATAATCTGGACAATCTGCGGCGCGCGGTGAACGCGTGCGACCTCGTCGGCAAGCGTCTTGTATCGCTCTTCCAGATACTCGATTTTGACGGTTAGAAGATTGTTGCTCTCTTGAAGCTTGACGATATAACCAGCAAAAACGATGAAAAGAATGGCGCAGCAAATAACGGAAATCGCAAGACTGGTGATCCATTGCGCAATGATCTGCGTCTGAAGCACTTTATGATGGTTTTCTGTGCTCATCCTTGCCCTCTTGACTTTTATACGCTTTACGAAACCGACTGAAACTGCGGATGCACGACGGAACCGTCACGGGTCAAAGAAACCGCCTTGACGATCTCGTCCTCCCAGTTAATCGCCAGCTCGCCACCGGACGGCGCGGAAAGAAGCTGAACAAAGCTGGCGACATTGCGCGCATAAAGGGCCGAGGCATCGACAGCAATACGGCTTGGCATGTTGCGATAGCCGATGATCCGCACGCCGTCGAACTCAACCACCGAACCGGCCTCGCTCATCTCACAATTGCCGCCCTGCTCGACCGCCAGATCAACAACGACCGAACCCGTCTTCATGGATTGCAGCATCTCGCGCGAGACAAGGCGCGGGGCGGCGCGGCCCGGAATAAGGGCCGTGCAAATCACAATATCCTGTTTCTTGATCGTCTCGGCGATCAACGCGGCTTGCTGGCGTTTGTAATCCGCACTCATTTCCTTGGCATAACCGCCAGATGTTTCGGCCTGCTTCGTCTCGTCGTTTTCAACCATGACGAACGAGGCCCCAAGGCTCTGGACCTGCTCTTTGGCGGCTGGACGCACGTCGGTTGCGGAAACAATCGCGCCCAGACGCTTGGCCGTGGCAATCGCCTGAAGCCCCGCCACACCTGCCCCCATCACGAAAACGCGGGCGGGGGGAACGGTCCCCGCCGCTGTCATCATCATCGGGAACGCGCGACCGAACTGCTCGGCGGCATCCAGAACGGCTTTATAACCAACAAGGTTGGACTGGCTGGACAAAACGTCCATTGATTGCGCCCGCGTGATACGGGGCACGAGTTCCATCGACATCGCCACCACGCCTTGCTTGGCATAAGCCTGCAAATCCTCAAGCGCGGCATAGGGGTTGAGCATCCCGATCAAAAGAGCCCCGCGCGGCATCATGCCCATCTCGTCGATGCCTTCATTCGCCGCCATCGGACGCTGCACTTTAAGAATAACAGACGCCCCGTCGACGGTCGCCTCGGGAGTCGGCGCGATGACGGCACCGGCAGCCTGATACTGCGCGTCCAAAAGAGCCGAGGCCACGCCCGCCCCTGTTTCCACGGTCACGTCATAGCCCAGCGTCTTGTACTTCTTGACCGTATCGGGCGTCGCCGCCACACGCTTTTCGAAGGGACGCCTCTCCTGAAGAACAGCAATTTTCATAGGGACCACGAAAGAACAGGGTGAGAATGAGTCGGTAAGAGCTGAATCCTACCCTGATTTCCCCCACAATGTGAAGCAGGAAGTTGTCGCGATCAGATCAAACAAAACCGCATCAGCAAAAACTTCTGGTTTGAATACCAACGACCCGATGAAAGGGATCACGAGTCGCGCCGTCTTCGTCATTGCGAGCGACCGACCTGTCCTCCGAAGCCTTGGCGTAGGAGGAAGGGAGCGCGGCAAATCGTCATCACGAGGAGCGCGATAGCGCGACGTGGTGATCCAGTCCTCCTGCCGAAAACTTGGGGACCTGCCTACGCTGATTCCAGCTTCCGCCGTCGCTCTTCGAGCTATGGCGGACAGGTCAGCAAGACAGGCTGGATCGCCACGGCACTGCGCGCCTCGCGATGACGTCGTGCGCCTTTTCATCGCCCCATTGATCAAAAATCCAGTCGATCAGTTGACCTTGACGTCAACGCGGTCCATGTCGCCGCTGGGGACATTGGCCCCCATCGGGCGGATATCGACGCGACCACTGGACAGGCCTTTGCTGGTCATGAAGTCGCGGATGGTCAAAGCGCGGTTCAGGGACAGGCGACGCGCATCACGCGGCGAGCGTTCGCCCGACGTGTCGGCATAGGCCGTCAGCGTAATCCGCGCCTGACCGTTGGCGATCAGAACCTTGGTCAGCTTCTCGACGATCTCGACGGATTCCTTGTCAAGCTGGTCCGATCCACCGGCAAAGGAAATCGTTGTCAGCTCTGGATCAAGCACAAGACGCGCCCCAGCGACAGGCTTGCCTGTGCTGTCAAGGACAGGAGCCTTTTGCCCGGGGACAGGCTTGGCCGTTTCACGTAACGGCGGTGGTGGCAAGGGCTCGATCCCCTCCGGCAGCTCAGGAGCCACCAAAGGAGCCTCGATCTCATCACGCGCCATGGACGCGGCGGCAGCCGTCAAATCAGCTTCATCGTCGCCTGCCACCTTCTTGCTCTTGGCCGTCTTGGAATCTTTGCCTGTCTTGGCCTTGTCGGCGTTCTTCTTGACGACCTTCAAATCAGGCACCGTGCCGGGCTTCATCGCGGGCAAAGCCGAGCTCGACAATTGGGGAGTCACAAGCCCGACAGGCGCAGCCTTCGGAGCCGGAGCCTCGTTGCCCGAAGACAGAGACGGGGTCACCATCGAGGGGATAGACTGGGTCGAACTGCCCTTGCCCGCCAAAGGCGCAACACAGCTGACCGCGCCACCACCGTTGGTGCCAGAGCAGCTCCACGTCCACGGACCCTTGCCGCTGACGGCACTAGAGATACCGGCGGCACACAGGCCAGATTTCGGCGTTGTCAGCGTCGGCACACCGGTGGAAGAACCGCACTCACCAACAATGGGGGCTGGCGGCTGAAGCGGCGAGGTACAGCTGACGGTCATCCCGCCATTGGCCCCGATACAGCTCCAGTTCCACGGACCACTGCCACTCAAGGCTGTCGCCATCCCGTTCGAGCAAAGACCGTCTTCCGGTTCAACAAGCGAGGCAACGCCGTTGGAATAACCACAGACGCCGTTGACCTTCGGTCCCGGCGGTGGCGGTGCCTTTGGCACCACGCGGTTCGCCGCGCAGGTTGCCGCCAAGCCGCCATTCATACCAGAGCAAGTCCATGTCCACGGCCCTTCGCCGTAAACGGTGCTGGGCATGCCGCTATCGCACAGGCTGACCGAAGGTTTATCGGTCGTCGAACCACCGGATGAAGCACCGCAAACGCCATCCACCTTGGTATCGGCTTGTGATGTCGCCGAGCAACTGGCACTGCCGCCACCACCCACACCGACACAGCTCCACATCCATGGGCCCGCCCCCGTCACATCGGTCGGCATACCCGTGGTGCACAGACCAGAGGCCGGAGCCGTCCGCACGACTGATCCATTGGCATTCCCACAGGTTCCCTCAATCGTGCGCAGGGCTTCGCAGGTGACTTTGGCCTTACCTTCGGCGCAAGTCCAGCCCCACGGCCCACTTCCCTTTAAAGAGGAAGCCTTACCGACTTCGCACAAACCGGAATCGGGTTTATCGGCAAAGCCCATGCCATGCGCCGTACCACAGCGCGGCTGGGCCACCGTCGAAACCGCCATCGGGGCCGAGCAATCAATGCTCTTGGCATTCACGCCGCCCTTACAGCTCCACCGCCATGTGGTGTTGTCGTAAGGGATAACCTCGGTCGGCAGACCGGACGAGCACAGCTCATGATCCGGAGCCGTCATCGCTTTCACACCCGAAGCCGCGCCACAAACACCGTCCGCACCTTCAAGGGTCGAACAGCTGATTGATTGTCCCGCACCGGATTCACAGCTCCACGTCCACGGCCCTTCCCCTTCGACAGGGGTCGCCTTACCGCCGACGCAAAGTTTGTCAGACGGTTTGGTAAAGGTTTCGGACGCCGCGCCGCACGACACTTTCGCGCCATTGGCTTGGGGCACAGCCGCCCCCGACGTTTTGCTGAGTGCCGTACAACTGACCGTATTCCCGCCGCTCACACCGGCGCAATTCCAGCTCCACGGCCCGTTGCCCGTCACGCGGGTCGAGGTACCGACAGAGCACAGATCCTTCGCCGGAGCCGTTTCGACCATCGTGCCATTCACGCTGCCGCACACACCGTCTTGCGAGATCGGTGCCGCGCAACGAACGGTCGCGCCGCCCAAAGCCCCTTCGCAGGACCAAGCCCAAGGCCCGTTACCCGTGATAGCCGTTGCGTTTCCGACATTGCACAGACCGTCCTTTGGCAAGGCAAGGTGGCCACGCATGGAGGCAGGCCCGCAAATCGCATTGACTTTTAGTTTGGCCGAGCATGTTGCCGCGCTACCGCCATAAAGGCCGGAACAGGTCCAGTTCCACGGCCCCTCACCCGTCACGGCACTCGCATAACCGGACTGGCAAAGGCCCTGTGACGGCAGGACATCAAAGCCAACACCATCCGCACTGCCACATTCACCATTGGTTTTACGCGGGGCCATACAGGCCGCCGCGCCACCGCCATTGCTGCCGGAGCAAGCCCATGTCCACGGGCCAGAGCCGTTCACGCGGCTGGCTGTTCCCTTGGCACAGAGATTGTCGGCTGGCGGCTGTTCGCTGGCCGCGCCTTCGGCACTGCCGCACTGGCCAACTTGAAGCAGCGTATCGGTTTCGGGGCTCATCCAGCCCGATCCGGCTTTATCCTTGCTCTTGTCGCTGGGCGGCGCAACCGGCGCGGCACAGCTGACGGTCATCCCGCCACGGCGGCCCTTACAGCTCCACCGCCACGGGCCCGTGCCCAGAACAGCCGTCGCCTCGCCTTGCGAACACAAATCGCCCGCAGGCTTCGCTTCACTGGCCAAACCGTTGGCAACGCCACAACCACCGTCCACCATTGTATCCGGCTCGGGTTGCGCCATCGTTACAGGTATAGCCGAGCTGGAAAGAGCGGACTCGACCGTCGAAACCGGCGCACTTTGCGGTGCCGGAGCCACTCCAGCAGCCAGTGACGGCAGCTTCGCTCCCTTTTCGGCACAGGTATTCGTCAGCCAAACATCCTTGACGGTGCCGGACGGACAGGCTTTGCGAGTCTCGCCGGTGATTTCGCCGTTGAAATGGGCCGGATAACCGCCTTCAGCGCACGGGCGGGTCCATTTGGTCACGGACTCAACGCATGGCTCGTCGGAAAGAGCCGTCTTCGCCTCGGCAGCTGGAGCCGCCGCTTCTTTCTTGGCGGGCTCTTTGTCTTCGACCTCTTTGCCAAAGATACTGCTAAAGGGCTTGGCCATACGCTCAAGCAAGCCCGGCTCACTGCTTTTCTTGGTCGAGGCAGATTCAAGCGGCAAGGGTTGTTCGTCCAGCTCTGTTGCCTTCGGACCTGAATCGGTCCCCGCGCTTTTGGTTGTTGTCTCAACGCCCTTGGCCGCAGCCATTTCAGACGGGAAAACGATGTCCATATAGCCATCTTCGCCGTCCTTGGACGGACGGACAGCGGGCCCCGCACCAGAAAGAAGTTCCTTGGGCTCCTGCCCCTTGACGTAAGAGGGTGACGAATCGTCCCCAGTCCCCTTGGCGGCAACCACGCCCTTTTGAGTCAGCGAGGGCAAAAGCTCGTTTGACGTCGCAACATCCTTGCCCATTTGGGCCGGATCGATGGCGACATTCTCAGACGGGGGAATATCGGAATTCTGGCCCGCTTGCTTCAGGGCGGATTTCATCCCCTGCAACAGCATCATGCTTTGCGTGCTGGTCGTGCTGCTGGCGGCCTGTGGGGCTTGAACGGCTTTTTTGCTCGTCGACAATAACGGTGCCTTCAATTCGCCCACCGGCAAACGTGGAGCCGGTTGAGCCGCCTTCTTTTCGGCAGGCTTCGTCAGGCGCGGCAGCACCATCTCGCCAGCTTTAAGCGGCCGATTCCAGACCATGCCCTCAGGCATGAGGTTGGGATCAACAGCATCAGGAACCGCTTGATCAATATAGGTTTCGACCGAAGCTTGGGCCAAAACCCCGGCAGCCGGGCACGCCGCCAGCGCGAGCGTCAGGCTGCTGATCTTAAGACAGGTCAATAAACGTTTGGACGAAGACATGGATAGGGCTACACCCAGATAGAATCGCGATTCCATATGTTCTAAAGGTTCAAAAGGGGCCTGTCGATACCTATCCTGTCCAAAAGGCTGAAAATCGACTTTTTTGCAACGGTTGGGCTCTATCTGTCGCGTATTCGGCCCTTTTTGCAGGCTGGAATGTTACGCAAACAAAATGGTGCGCAACTAATAAATAGGGCTATACTGCCTGCACTATAAATATGGGTGCCTATATAAAAGTTGCCTCATTCCCGCAAAAGCGGAAATCACCATCTTGAAGAAATCCCATGCGATAACGGTGGATTCCGCTTTCGCGGGGATGCCGCGGTTGTTGAAACAGCGTACCACCGCTTCATCTTCAAGGTGCATACAATGGATATACGGTTGCTCGATCATACGCCACCACTCTAGAAAAGGTATTCTTATGCGTTCACGCTCTCTCCCGTTGCGCGCCCTTCATATGGCAGCTATCTCTCTTTGCCTAACCGGCCCCACTCATGCAACCGAGCCAACGCCTCCCGACTTCGGCAACGAAGAGGCTTGCGCTCGTTACACAGGCAGCGCGTATGCCGCCTGTGTCATCGATCAAAGCGAGGCTTGCGCTCAAGAAGTCATGAAGCGCGTACGCCCTGACTACATTCCCCGCATGCCCTTCTATACGCTCACGGATAAAAGCGTTGAGGCCGGCACTTCGGATCACCGCACACGCATTGATATCGAAGCGAATGATTCCACAGGCAAGATTGGCGTGACGTTTAAGGAAGATTATCTCGAATTCCATGACGCCAACGGTCATTCACGCGTCGTCGGCGAAACCAAGGCCGTTATCAAAACGACGGATATTTTCAGTGCCCAAGCGCCAGTTCGTGTCACGAGCCAGTGGGGCTTCCCCCCCGTTGCCGAAACGGCTGCCGATGCCGATGTAATGATGGCTTATGACCTCTATCAATCCTGCATGGATGCCGCTACCTCTGGCCCCATACGTCGGTTCACAAGCCAGTTTCCCGCCAGCTTTTTCATGGACAAGCTGAAGGCCAATCAGGCGGATGCGGCTTCGCCGAGACCGTAAGCTCAACGAGCGCAGCCGCTTTCATGCGCTTGTTGGCTTTTAAACCGGCGATCCAATGAACTCACCCTTTAGCAGGCTCAGCCCCCCTCCCTAACCCTCCCCGCGAGGGGGAGGGAACAGAGGGTCGCTTGTTGTAACAAGAGGGCCCAAATTCCAATGCTGAAAAGTTGAAACATTCGGTTGCAACGATCGCTCTGCTATCCCCTCCCCCTCGCGGGGAGGGTTAGGGAGGGGGGTGACAGTGTGAATCAAAATCACACTATCACCCCAGCGACCGGCCTCGGCTTCGCCTCGCGCCAAACAGCTCATTCACCCGCCAACGGCACCATTAAAAAACCGCCCCGAAGGGCGGTTTTTTAATGGTGCCGTTGGAGAGATTTGAACTCCCGACCTTGGCTTTACGAAAGCCCTGCTCTACCGCTGAGCTACAACGGCTTGCGGCCCTTTTGTGCTTTGGGCGCTTGCGGATGGTAGCTCTTAACGACTTCCGCGCGGCTCGTCAACAGTTCCCTGATCGTTTTAACCCTTTTTATCAGACTCCGGCGACGGTTAGCCCCTCGATCCGCAGGGTTGGCGCGTCGATCCCAAAGCGCAGGGTCAGGTCGCTGGCGGGGATGGCGTTAAGGAACATGTCCTTTAGATTGCCTGCAACGGTCATTTCGCTGACGGGGAAGGTTATCTGGCCGTTTTCGATCCAGAAGCCTCGGGCGGCTTGCGAAAAGTCGCCGGTGACATCGTTAATGCCATCGCCCATCAACTCGGTGACGTAAAAGCCGCTGGCAATGTCTTGCATGAGGTCCTGCGGTGAAAGCGTCCCCGCTTGCAAGTAAAGGTTGGTTGGCGAGGGGCGCGGCATCGAGGAGGTGCCTCGGCTGGCATGCCCCGTGCTTTTCAGGCCGAGGCGACGGGCCGAGCGCAGGTCCAGAAACCAGCTTTGCAGGATGCCGTCTTCGACCATAGCGCGTTTGTGCGGGGTGATGCCTTCGCCGTCAAAGGGCTTGGAACGCAGGCCCAGCGGGATGGAAGGATCGTCGATGATGGAGAGGCCAGAGGCGAACACCTGCTTGCCCATAAAATCCTTCAGGAAGCTTGTGCCACGCGCAATGGCGGCCCCGTTGATGGCTCCAGCGAAGGTGCCCAGAAGGCTGCGGGCTTCGCGTGGGTCGAAGATGACGGGGACTTTGCCTGTCGGCATCTTGCGCGGGGACAGGCCACTGACGGCACGCTGGCCTGCTTTGCGGCCTATGGCAGCGGCGTCGGGCAGGTCTTTTTGCAAGACCCGTATGTCGTATTCGTAATCCTGAATCATGGCCGTGCCGGAACCGGCGACGGCAGCGGCGGATATCCAATAGTCGGTGCGGGCATAATCGCCGCAAAAGCCGTTTGAAGCCGCCAGATAGACATGCGATGCGCTGCCGCCAGCGTTCGTGCTTTCGCACTGGGTGACGCCTTCGACAGACAGAGCGGCGGCCTCGGCCTCGCGGGCGCGGGCGACGCAGGCATCCACGTCGATCTCGTAGGCGTCGGCCATCTGGTTATCAGCCCCCGAGGCTGTGGTGATGTCGGCGGGATCGGCCAAGCCGCAATAGGGGTCTTCCGGCGCGACTTTGGCCATCGAGATGGCGCGGGAGACGAGTTCCTGTAGCGCGGCGGGCGAGTGATCGGTCGTGGAGACAATGACTTGACGCTTGCCGATCAGGACGCGCAGGCCAAGGTCGCCGCCTTCGGCATGCTCAACGGACTCGATCTTGTCGTTATGCCAGGCGACGCTGACCGATTTGCCTTGCGCCAGAATGGCATCGGCAGCGTCGGCTCCGTTTCGGGTGGCCTGTTTGACGAGGTCGTCGAGAAGATTCTTGTAATCTGGAAGGCTGATCGGTGCCATTTTTTGTTTATCTCCGGTTATCAAAAAAGCCTGTCTCCCATGGAAGGAAACAGGCTTTTTGTGACAAGCTGGACCGATATCAGTCGTAGCTTAGCTCCTGAGTCTTTCCGTGAAACACCTTGTAGGCATAAAAGGTATAACCGATCAGAAGCGGTAAGACAATCAAGGCTCCGACCAGAATGAACATCAGGGATTCCGGCGCGCTGGCCGCATCGACGATCTTGAGCTGGCCCGGAACGATATAGGGATAAAAGCTGTAGCACAGGCCCGACAGGCTGAGCACGAACAGCCCGATGGTCATCGCAAAAGGACGCCAGCAACCGGCTTGGGGTTGAGCGGTCATCTCGCGGGTCAAGATGCGGTCCATACGCCAGACCAGGAGGATTGTCAGAAGCGGGATGGGCAGGACCATCAAGACGTTCGGGTAAGCGAACCAGCGGTCGTGGACGTAGGTGCTGGCCATCGTCGAGGCCAAAGAAACGAGGATGATCCCTAAAGCCATGCCGCGCAGGGCCTTGATGGCCCAGCCGACGGCTTTTTTCTGGAGCTCGCCTTCGGTCTTCATGATGAGCCACGAAGCCCCGATGAGGCTGTAGGCCGAGGCAATGAAGAAACCGACCATCAGACAGAAGACAACGGCGACCATATCGTGCTCAAAACCAAGGATATAGGAACCGAGCATATAGCCTTGTGTCATCGCCATAAGAAACGAACCTCCGGCAAAAGCCGTGTTCCATGCTTCCTTGTATTGCTCTTGTGCCTTCGCGCGGAAGTCGAAGGAAACACCACGAATAATCAACCCGACCAGCAGCAGGCAAGTCGGCAGGTAGAGGTTCGTCAGGATGATGCCGTTCGCCTTGGGAAAGGCGATCAACAACAAGCCGACGGCGAGGACGAGCCATGTTTCGTTGGCATCCCAGAAGGGACCGATCGAAGCGATCATCGTGTCGCGTTCCTTGCCCGTGCTAAAGCGGGTCAGGATACCGACGCCGATGTCATAGCCGTCAAGGACGGCATAGACCAAGACGGAGACGACGAGCAACAGCGCGAAGACCAGCGGCAGCCATTGTCCATTTTCGAAGATTTCCATGGGAAGATCCTTTCCTTACGAAGCTGCCGTTACGGGCGCGGCCTTGCGAGCCAGATGAAAGAGCGTTTTGAGGAAAGCCGTCATCAAGATGATATACAAAACGATATAGAGCGTCAGCGAGATACCGATCATCGGTGGCGGTACGTTGGACGCCGCGCTTGACGTCAGCAGAAGGTCCTGTACCAGCCACGGTTGACGTCCAATCTCGGTGACAAACCAGCCCAGAATGGTGGCCAGCCAGCCCGAGAAAGTCATAGCGACAAGACCTTTGGCAACCAGCGGCGTGAGGTCGCCTTTCTTTTTCAGGAGATAGGCGGCACTCCACGAGATCAGGAGCATGAGCCCGCCTAGCCCGACCATCAGGCGGAAGCTCCAGAAGACCGGTACGACGGGGGGATGGTGCTTGAAATCGGTCAGGCCTTTCACCTCGCCGTCCAGTTTATGAGTCAGGATCAGGCTCGAGGCGTTCGGGATTTCCAAGGCATAGCGATTGGTCTTCGCGGCTTCATCGGGCCACGCGAAGATCACGAATGGCGCGCCCTTGGTCGTGTCCCACAGCCCTTCCATCGCCGCTACTTTCTGGGGCTGATGCTCGAAGGTGTTCAGGCCGTGCATATCGCCGGCACCAATCTGGATCGGGATCAGGAGCGCGGCCAGATAGACGCCTGTTTTCAGGGCAGCCATCACCGAAGCCGTGCGGTCAAACCGCAGCCAGCGATAGGCAGAGACTCCGGCGACGAGAAAGGCTGCCGTCAAACCAGAGGCCAACAACATATGGACCAGACGGTACGGCAAGGAGGGATTCCACAGAATCGCAAACCAGTCAGTGGCGTGGGCGACGCCGTCGATCATCTCGTATCCGACCGGCGTTTGCATCCAGCTGTCGAGGCAGAGAATCCAGAAGGCCGAAGCCGTCGTCCCTGCGGCAACAAGAAAGGTCGCCAGCGTGTGGACGGCTGCCGGAACACGTTTGAAGCCGAAGAGCATGATGCCCAGAAAGGTCGCTTCAAGGAAGAAGGCGGTCAGGACTTCATAGCCCAGCAGCGGTCCGGCGATATTACCGACGGTGTTCATAAAGCCCGGCCAGTTGGTGCCGAACTGGAAGGACATGGTTATGCCCGACACGACACCCAGCGCGAAGCAAAGGGCAAAAATTTTCGTCCAGAAGAAATAGGCCTCCATCCACAAGGACTGGCCCGTCTTGGCAAAGCGTTTCTTGAAGTAAAAGAGAACCCAGCCGAGCGCAATGGTCGTCGATGGAAAGACGATGTGGAACGTGATATTGGCGGCGAATTGAATCCGCGCCAGCAAAACAGGATCGATATCGAACATACGCCCTCCTCTTGACGAAAGATGTCCCTTGTTTTCTTGCCCCTAAATGATTACGGACTCATTAAGAGAAAATTTCTGCATACATTGTCATGCCAACCCGTAAATCCCCCCCCTGCGAGGAAGCCTTGGCCGACGAAGCAATCCAGTCCTGCTGCTGGAAAGTTGGGGACTGGATCGCCACGTCACTCCGCTCCTCGCGATGACGCAAGGGGGGGCATGAGTCTTTTCATTCACGGGTTGGTATTATTCAACTTCGTTTGATCCACTTGGTCAGGACTTGGGTCACTTGTTCCTGTCGCAAGGGCTTATTCAGATAATCGTCCATACCGGCCCTCAGACATTTTTCACGGTCGCCGATCATGGCATCCGCCGTCAACGCGACAATCGTCGTATGGCGACCGGCGTCGGTTTCATCGCTACGGATACAGGCCGTTGCTTCGAACCCATCCATTTCCGGCATCTGGCAATCCATAAAGATGATGTCAAAGTGCCTGCTGCGGGTTTGAGCCAGAGCCTCCACCCCGTTCATCGCCGTGAAGACCTGGCAACCATGTTTTTCAAGGATTTTGGTGATCAGCATCAGGTTGATCTTCATATCCTCAACGACCAGCACCTTGACCTCAGGGAACATGTCGGGCCTGATGCGACGGCCAGCCCTGCCCGTTTGGGCCATGCTGGTCACAAGGGACCGTGTCACGACGGTCATCTTTTCCCCTTCTTCCTCGGCCTCCAAAAGAAGTTGCAACATGCCACGCAGATGATCGGGATAAAACG
>JAQUHK010000026.1 GCA_028683655.1 Alphaproteobacteria bacterium | reverse complement strand
ACCAGTTGGGCACAAACAGCTTTGATATTCTCGTCACCGACATTGTCATGCCCAACGTGGACGGTATCGCGCTTGCCCTGAAAGCCACCCGCGATTATCCGGCCTTGCGCATCGTCATGATTTCAGGTTATGCACAGGAACGCATGCGGGCCCATAACCTTGATGCCCTCGTCCACCGGATCATCGCCAAGCCCTTCTCGCTTGAGGAAATCTGCGAGGCCGTGCGCGATGTAATGGAAACAGAGCCAGATGGCAGTGTGTAAAACGCACAAAAAACAAGAACCTCATTAATCAGGGAGACATTCACATGACCCAACGTATTCGCAAAGCCGTATTCCCCGTTGCCGGACTCGGCACACGCTTTCTTCCCGCTACCAAGGCGATGCCCAAGGAAATGCTCACGCTCCTTGATCGCCCACTGGTCCAGCATGCTGTGGACGAAGCCCGCGCCGCAGGGATCGAGCAATTCATCTTTGTCACCAGCCGTGGCAAGGGCGCATTGGAAGAGCATTTCGACAGCAATAACGACCTGAAGCGCACATTGGAAAAGCGCGGCAAGACGAAAGAGCTGGAGATCGTCGAGACGACGGAAATCCCGTCAGGCGATTTGCTCATCACGCGCCAACGCGATCCGCTAGGCCTTGGCCACGCCGTGTGGTGTGCCCGCCACCTTGTAGGGCGTGAGCCGTTTGCCGTTCTGCTACCCGATGATGTTGTGCTGGCTCAAACACCATGCCTCAAGCAGATGGTCGCGACTTACAATGAAATCGGTGGCAATCTCGTCGCCGTCGTCGATGTGCCGCGCGAGCAAACCAACCGCTATGGCATTTTGGATATTGAAAAGGACGACGGGAAGCTGGCCTCCATTAAGGGCCTTGTCGAAAAGCCCGCGCCCGAAGTCGCGCCCTCTACGCTCTCCATCATCGGACGCTATATCCTGCAACCTGAAATCTTTGACGAGTTGGACAAGAAATTCGTCGGTGCGGGTGGCGAAATCCAACTGACCGACAGCATGGCCAAACTGATCGGCAAGCAGCCCTTCCACGGCATGCGCTATGAAGGCACGCGCTATGATTGCGGCGACAAGATCGGCTTCATCGAAGCCAACGTCGCCTTCGCCCTCGCCGACCCCGTCAATGGCGAAAAAGTCCGCGCAGCGATCAAGAAGCTGGTTTAATATTAACGGCCCATGAAATGACCCACGACTCGCGCCGCCTTCGTCATTGCGAGCGACCGCAGGGAGCGCGGCAATCCAGTCCTTCTGCTTGAAAATTGGGAACTGGATCGCCACGCCCCCCGCATCAAGTGCGGGGTCCTCGCGATGACGTAGCGGGTGTTTTTATCGGGCCGTTCGTATTTTAAAGGACAGGCTTTGCGCCGCGCCTTAGGCCCAGCCTATTCGGGCGCATGCGCTCAATGGAAGGTGCCTCTTTCGGGCTTTCCCCATCCGCTGCCTTGGCGGCTTCCAGCTTCGCACGCTCTTCTTCGGCCTTTTGCTCTTTTGTTTTAAAAATCAGGACATCGTGCTCCCGCCCATAAATCACAATGCGTCCCCCATCGTTTTCATAAACGACGGCATTACGATTATTCTCTTTGGCTTGGTACGCAAGAAAATCCGCCTGCTCCGTCGCCTCCATACAGGCATAGACTTCACCAGCAGGGCGATTGTTCAGTTCTTCTACGGTTGGGATGTGAAATTTCTCTGGCGGTAAGAAGGGGGGCGAAAACTTAGTAACAAAGGATGGCGGAAAGGCATCGACACCCAAACTAATGGTAAGCTCGTGTTTCTTGCCATCAACCACATAGCCTTTTTCTTGAACAGAAGTCCTCATACGTTCGGCTATTTTCGAAACGGCAACATGCTTTGCCTCGCTCAAACTATGCGCTTCGACGATAGCGTAACACACCATTTCCTCCCCGCCCGGACGCATCAGCACGTCATTGCTGCGAATAGATTCAGACAGGGTTTGGGCAACAGAGACCAAAACTTGGTCACCGACTTTATGGCCATGAGTATCGTTCACAGCCTTAAAGTGATCGACGTCGATAAAGATCGGACAAATGAAAGCTTTTTTGGGCCCCCGCGGATCAATCTCTGGATTCTTTTCATGGGCACGGGCCAGCTCTCGAGTCCGCCGTATGGCCATATTGACCAGCTTCGCGTAATGAATTTCTCCGCCATTGCGGGTCCATAATTTTGTGAGCGGGTCTGTCAATGCCAGTTTTTTAAGCTCGGCATTCTGCCTTTTCGTTTTATCAACCTCTTCCTCAGCCGCCTTCCATTGCTTTGTGGCCTCCATGGTCTCGACAGCCGAATGGGCCAAGGCAATATCGCTATCATCGATCTCTTTCTCAAGCTCAGCGATCACTTCATCCTTAACAGTCAGAAGGGCCTCTTGCTGCTCAAGTTGTTGGATGAGGTCGGCGTTTTGATTTTCGAGCAGGCCGATTTGGCGATGGGCGGCTAGCAAGGCTTCACGCAGATCGGCCTCGGGCAGGGGCGTATCTTCGGCAAAAGCCGCCAAAATACTGCGTCCTTGTTCTTTTTGTCCCTCGTCTGCCATAGCTTTAATCCTTCAAATAATGAGCCGATTATAACCGAAAAAGGTAAAACTATTATGAGGAAAAGGCACGGATAGGTTAAGAAATGGAGGCGCAGGGGCCGGATTTGCACGGTTTTTCGCAAAAAAGAACCTTTTTAGAGCCTTTCTAAAGGAAATCGTGTAATAATTGTCCAGATGGACCGGAAAAGGTTTGGGAAGACCGGTTCTTTTATTCGAAAAGGTCTGATCTCAAAACAAGACAACGCTTCGCATACGCACACAATAATGCTGCGGCGCAGCATAACTATTTGTCGGTAAAATGATGATTTTGATTGTCTTTTATGTTAATCGTGACTAGGAATGCGTCCAAAAGAAGGCAGGCTTGACTTGCTTCCTTTTTCAGCTTTTCGCTCGATTGGCCTCGGAGACCCATCATGACCTCATCCGCCGTTCAGAACACAACCACAAGCAACGCGACACAGGCTAGCCCCATGAATACGCCCTCATTTAAGTCCTCGAAATGGCAGCGTCAGATCGACGTACGCGACTTTATCCAGACCAATTACGTCCCCTATGAAGGCGACGACAGCTTTTTGGCCACCCCCACCCCGCGCACACAAGCTTTGTGGCAGAAGGTGCTGGAACTCATGAAGGCCGAGACCGCCAAGGGCGGCACGCTGGATATGGATACATCGGTTATCTCGGGCATCACCTCGCACAAGGCTGGCTATATCGACGCGAATCTGGAGCAAATCGTCGGCCTGCAAACCGATGCGCCCTTCAAACGCGCCCTCATGCCTTTTGGTGGCTTTCGCGTCGCTGAAGATTCGCTGACCGCCTATGGCTATGAGATCGACCCGCTGGTGCGCGAGATTTTCACCAAATATCGCAAGACGCATAATGAAGGCGTGTTCGATGCCTATACCCCGACCATCAAGAAAGCGCGTAAGGCTGGAATCGTCACGGGTCTGCCCGACGGGTATGGCCGTGGCCGCATCATCGGCGACTATCGCCGCGTTGCGCTGTACGGCACCGCTCGCCTGATTCAAGACCGCAAGGAGCAAATCGCGCAGCTTGACCACAAAATCACCGAAGAGACCATCCGCCTGCGCGAAGAGCTGGCCGACCAGATCAAGGCGATTAAAGAGCTGGAAGCAATGGCCAAGAGCTATGGCGCGGATGTCACCCGCCCTGCGCAGAATGCGCATGAGGCTGTGCAGTGGCTTTACCTTGCCTATCTCGCCGCCGTGAAGGAACAGAACGGGGCCGCCATGTCGCTGGGCCGCGTGACGACCTTCCTTGATATTTACTTCGAGCATGATCTTGCCGCCGGAATCCTCAATGAAAGCGAGGCGCAGGAGATCATCGACCATTTCGTGATGAAGCTGCGCATGGTGCGCTTTGCCCGCACACCGGAATATAACTCGCTGTTCTCCGGCGACCCAACATGGGTGACGGAGTGCCTCGGCGGCATTGGCGAGGATGGACGTCCGCTTGTGACCAAGACAAACTTCCGCATGCTGCACACCCTGACCAACCTTGGCCCTGCGCCCGAACCGAACCTCACCGTTCTGTGGTCCGAGCGTCTGCCAAAACCGTTCAAGGATTACTGCGCCAAGATGTCGATCGAGACCAGCTCGATCCAATACGAGAACGACGATCTGATGCGGCCTTATTGGGGTGACGATTACGGCATAGCCTGCTGCGTCTCCGCTATGCGGATCGGCAAACAGATGCAGTTCTTTGGCGCACGCGCCAATCTTGGCAAAGCTCTTTTGTACGCTATCAACGGCGGCAAGGATGAAGTCAGCGGCGAGCAAATCGCGCCCGCTTTCGCACCGATCACCAGCTCCATCCTCACCTATGACGAAGTCATGGCCAAACTTGACGACATGATGGAATGGCTGTCGGGCGTTTATATGGACGCGCTGAACATCATCCACTTCATGCACGACAAATACAGCTATGAGCGGATCGAGATGGCTTTGCATGATCGCGACATTCTGCGTACCATGGCTTGCGGCATCGCCGGTCTGTCGGTCGTGACGGACTCGCTGTCGGCCATCAAGTACGCCAAGGTCAAAGTGATCCGTGATGAGCGCGGCCTTGCCACCAATTTCCAGATCGAGGGCGAATATCCGCAATATGGCAATAACGACGACCGCGCCGATGACATTGCCGTGATGCTGGTTGAAAACTTCATGAGCAAGCTGCGCACAAAGGAAACCTATCGCCACGCTACGCCCACCATGTCGGTTTTGACCATCACCTCCAACGTCGTGTATGGCAAAAAGACCGGCAGCACCCCCGATGGCCGCAAGGCTGGCGAGCCGTTTGCCCCCGGAGCCAACCCGATGCATGGCCGCGACAAGAAGGGGGCTCTGGCCTCGCTGACTTCTGTGGCGAAGCTACCCTATGAATGCTCGCAAGACGGCATTTCGAACACCTTCTCGATTGTGCCCGGCGCGCTGGGTAAGACGGAAGGCGACCGGATCAACAATCTGGCCGGTTTGCTCGACGGTTACTTTGGCCGCAAGGCGCACCATATGAACGTCAACGTCTTCCAGCGCGAAACGCTGCTTGATGCGATGGACCACCCCGAAAAATATCCGCAACTCACCGTGCGTGTTTCGGGCTATGCCGTCAACTTCATCAAGCTGACCCGCGAACAGCAAATGGATGTCGTGAACCGGACGTTCCATAGGGCGATTTAAAAAACGGGACTAGGGACTGGGGACTAGGGAAAAGAAAAAGCCAAAGGTGCTTTGTTATGTCTATGGATCAAAACACACCACAACCCCACCAATCCCGTCCCCCTAGTCCCGAGTCCCTCGTCCCCAGTCCCTCAACCGGCTATGTCCACTCCGTCGAAACCGGCGGCACGGTTGACGGGCCGGGTATGCGCTTTGTGATTTTTGTGACGGGTTGCCCGCTGCGGTGCCTTTACTGTCACAATCCCGACAGCCGCAACCTGAAAGACGGCAAGCTAATGCGCGCCGCCGATCTCGTTGCCGAAGCCGCGCAGTATGGCGACTTTATGAAGCGCACAGGCGGCGGCGTGACCGTCAGCGGCGGCGAGCCTCTGTTTCAGCAAGCTTTCGTGACAGAAATTTTCAAAGGCTGCAAGGAGCACGGGCTGCACACCGCGCTGGACACGTCGGGCTATCTGGGCCGCATGGTGAAAAAAGAGCTTTTGGATGCAACCGATCTCGTCCTGCTCGACATCAAATCGTTTGATCCGGCTACCTATGAAAAGGTCACGCATAAAAAGCTTGCCCCCACCTTGGAGTTTGCGCGCACGCTGGCCGAGATTGGCAAGCCGATGTGGGTGCGCTGTGTCATCGTGCCGGACCTAACCGACAATCTGGACGACCTCGGCAGGCTGGCGGATTTTCTCAAAGACCTCGGCAATGTCGAAAAGATAGAGGTCCTGCCCTTCCACAAGATGGGCGAGGCAAAGTGGGAGGCGATGGGCCTGCCCTACACCCTAGCGGACACACAGCCCCCGTCCCCCGAGCTGATCGCCCAAATCCACGAGATTTTCAGAGGGCGCAGCCTGAGCGTCGTCTAGCCCCGTTCTTAACCAAAAAACGAGAACAAAACGTGAAATAGCCCTAGAATAGGTTTTAAGGCCCATACAAGCATTTTTGGATCAAGCACGTAGGGGGAATAGCGGGGTATGCGCTTCCGCCCCTTCCTGCCTCATCCTGACGCGATTCCGAGGTATTCAAAGGGTCGACTCTCGGGGGTTTCGCCAGAAGCCAGTCCAGACCGCCATAATGCGTCATTCCCGCGAAATCTATCACTTCAGCCCAAGCAAGCTGCAACAGTCTCTGGATTCCCGCTTTCGCGGGAACGACTCAGGGGGGGGGGAGCATACTTGCGCAACATTATTGCCATGAAAAGCCATGCGCGAAACTTTTAAACAGCTTTTTCCTCTTGCAAGTAATTTTCTTATTGAGCCCCCTGCATGCCAACGGCTACCATACATTTTGAAGAAAGTACTCAAGGATCAAGTGAAGTTGTTTACCCCTAAGGCCCTACCTCCATTTGAGGCAGTGACCAAAGTTGGTTTCTTTTCAACGAATTTCTTAGTGCGCACACAACAAAACGTACAGTAATTAAGGGAGATATGTCATGGCCGCTGATGTTCATAAACAAGAACCATCTTTGATGGAACAATTCGTACAGAATCCCATTTGTTTCTTCACAGCTTGGGTTCAAAACGTCACATCCACGGCAAACCCTCTTGATGCACTGAATATCCCGTCACCATCCGACAATAAAGCCCACTTCCAGATCATGCGCTCCATAATCGAAATGGAGGCCGAGGCTAACGGTCTTCTGAAAAATCGGGTACGTCCTGTCGATCCAAATTCCTTCACCTACACTATTTGTGGCCCCAATGACTTGCCGACCGAGTTAACGCCTACGTCCGCTGGTCGAATTATCTATCAAGAATACAAAAATGGAATCCACGACTTGTGCGGGAAACTTGCTTCCGCCACATACAGAGAGCTGCTTGCCAATAAAGCCGATCCAGTGTTCGCCGTAGCTGACATTGAAGGACTGAGACAGGAGGCTCTCTTTTTCAAAAAAACATCCGTTCAATGTGGCCCAAGACCCGTTGGCAAGGAACTAAAGACAGGAGAAAAAGGTCTGACCGGTTTGGCCAAAAACATTCAGGATATTGTCACGAGCATCCAAGGCTTTGAGGAAGCCAAACGCTGCAAGAAGATGGGTATTCCCTTCAAACCACACCAAGGCTGCATTCTCTAACCCAATCACACCTCCCCGCCAAGCGGGGAGGTTTTTTCTGGGCCTTTTGCCCATGCGCCTTCAAGAATCCGTTTCCTTTACCAGCGAGATGCGTTATGTAAGAGCCTCTTGCGCGGCAAGAGGGCCTGTAGCTCAGTTGGTTAGAGCGGTCCGCTCATAACGGATTGGTCGTAGGTTCAAGTCCTACCGGGCCCACCAGCCTTCAGCTCGCAAAGCCTCTTGTCTCCTCCCTTGACGTTTAGCCCAAAATAGCGCACTTCAGGGGGTATGACGAAGTATATCTCTTATCAGGGCGAACCGGGGGCTTATTCCGAGATCGCTTGCCGTGAGGCGGTGCAGGATTACGAGCCGCTTCCCTGCCTGACATTCGAAGACGCTTTCGAGGCTTTCATGAGCGGGAAGGCCGAGCTGGGCATGATCGCGACCGAGAACTCGACCGCCGGACGCGTGGCTGATGTTTACGCTCTGATGCCCAAGGGCAATTTCTATATTATCGGCGAGCATTTCCTGCCCGTTAAGCACCATTTCCTCGCGCTGCAAGATGCGGAGCTGCCAGACATCAAGTATGCCCACGCGCATGTGCAATCACTGGCCCAGTGCAAGGGCTGGCTGCGCGAGCGCGGCATCACGCCCGTGACCAAGCTGGACAATGCGGGCGCGGCGGCGGAGCTGGCCAACGTCCTGAAAGACAAGAGCGTCGCGGCTATTGCCTCGGGCCTCGTTGGGCAGATGTATAATCTCAAGAGTCTTGCCATCGACATTGCCGACAAAAAGAACAACACGACGCGCTTCCTGATTATGGGACGCGAGCCGAAGGTGCCCGATGTCAATGCGGGGCCGTGCATGACCACCCTGCTCTTTCGCGTGCGTAGCGTGCCTGCCGCGCTTTACAAAGCTCTGGGCGGTTTTGCCACAAACGGCGTGAACATCACAAAGCTTGAGAGCTATCTGGTGGACGGACGCTTTACCACGGCGCAGTTCTATATCGACGTGGAAGGCCACCCCGAGCAAACCGCGATGAGAAATGCCTTGGAAGAGCTGAAGTTCTTCGCCGAAGAGCTGCGCATCCTCGGCACCTATCCCGCCAGCCCCTTCCGCAGAGAGAACGCTTAAACAGGTTATCACATGAAACAGTTTCTTCTTCGCCTGATGGCTCTTGTTGGGATCGTTATGACCGTCACCATGATCTCGGGAGGGCTGATCGCTTGGCATTTTGTCGGCGGTTCGGGCGAAGAGGAAAAGGCTCCCGACAACATCATCCTCTCGATGGATTTCACGGTGCCGATTATCGAGCCTTTACCCGGTTTCAATCGCTCGCTGGCTAAGGCCCTCTACGAAGATGAAGAGGCGACACCGCTGCTCTACTTCCTGCGCGCGCTGCACTATGCCAAGGACGATCCGCACGTCAAAGGCATCGTTGCCCGTTTTGGAAGTCAGGGAGTGGCCTTGGTTCACACACAGGAACTGGCGAAAGCCATCGACGCTTTCCGTACGAGCGGGAAGTTTTCCTATGCCTATGGGGCGAGCTATGGTGATTTCATTCCCGGAGGGTCGCTCTATGCCCTCGCCAGCCATTTTGAAAATCGCTATCTGCAACCGGTCGGGTCGGTGTCGCTGGGATCGCTGGGGATCGAGTCGCCCTTCGGCAAGTCGGCTTTGGCGAAATGGGGCGTACAGACGGACTTCATGCGCCGCGAAGAATACAAGTCGGTGATGGAAAATGTCTCGCGCGATTCCTACTCGCCGCCCGTTCGCGCCAATATGGAAAGCATGATCGGCAGCCTGTCGGACCAAATTGCGCAGACGATTGCAGACGGGCTCAAAATTGATCTGGCCAAGGCCAAGGAAATCGTCTCGAATGGCCCCTATACGTCAAGCGAGGCCCTGAAGCTCGGCCTCGTGACCAAGCTGGCTTATGAGGACGAATCCGAAAAGGAGATGAAGGACAAAGGCGGCAAGGATGTCGCGTTCCTCGATCCCCAGACCTATATCTATTTCCACACAAAGGCTCTTGACGTGAAGAAGTCAAAGAAAGAGCTCAAGACCGAGAAAAAGCGCGGCAAAATCGCACTTATTTTTGCCGACGGCATGATTGTCGAGACGGCACCTTCCGGCCCTTCGAAACTCGCGCAGGAAGAAGTGATCGACACCCAAACGCTCGTCGATGCAATTACTGATGCGGCAGAAGACAAGAACGTCAAGGCCCTGCTGATCCGCGTGAACAGTCCTGGCGGCTCGCCTGTCGCCTCAGAAACGATTCGCCGCGCCATCGTGAAAGCTAAGGAAAGCAAGAAGCCCCTCTTCGTTTCCATGGGCCACGTCGCGGGCTCCGGCGGATATTGGATCGCGATGAACGCCGATAAAATCTATGCCGATCCGGCGACCCTGACCGGCTCGATCGGCGTTGTGGCGGGCAAATTCGTCCTTGGCGGCTTGTTCGACAAGCTGGGGGTCAAATGGGATACGATCACGCCGGACAAGAATGCCGCTTTATGGTCCATGCGTCTACCGTTTGACGCCAAGGGGCGTGAGCGAATGAATGCGATGCTGGATGAAACCTATAAAACCTTCACCGACAATGTTGCCGCTGCGCGGAAAATCCCGCCCGAGAAAATGCCGGAGATCGCCAAGGGCCGCGTCTATACGGGTGAGCAAGCCGTCAAAGTCGGGCTGGTCGATGAACTGGGCGGGATGAACGACGCGCTGGTCGGGATCAAAAAAGAACTCAAGATCGAGCCCGAAACGCCGATGATGCTCCAGCAATTCCCTGCGCCTGAAACGCCGCAATCTTTTGCGATGAAGCTGCTGCGCACATTCATGCTCAACGGCGCGTTTATGCGCTCCAGCCTTGGCGAGCTGCATAAGGTCACGTCGGCTTTGTCTCCCTATCTGGACGGCCTGACCGACGAGTCCCTGATCTCGGCCAAGATGCCAAGCACCTACTTGCCACGTTTGTAGGATTAACAATCCATGTTTAACAAAGCGCTTTCTGTCGCTCGAACAATGACTCGTGCGGCCTATGTCGAGCCGTTTCGCAACAGGGACCGAACAAAAACTTTGTTAATCGGGTTTGCAGCAAATCTTGGCTATGGCTGCCTATCCTTCATGCTGAATTATAATCTGGCAGGCTATGGCCTTCTCGCCAGCCTGTCGCATCAGGTGATGCGCCCTCTGTTTATGGGGTACCTGTTCGTTCCATTGACCTTCCTTTTTTATACGCGCGTAAAATCACGCGTTTTGCTCGCGTTATTACAAATCGCCGCGATAGGTCTTTTCTTTATTGACACCAGCAACGGGACACTGAACGCCTTCGCGCTCGCTTTTGTCTTCTCGCCATTTCTGGCCATGCACAACTATAACTACGGCAAGAATACCTCACGCAGCAATCGCGGCAATGAAGCGGCCCTTTACGCCTATTCCATTATTATTGCCTATTCAGGCGGGCTGTTTTTGGGTGGACTATGCCTTGAGCAAGGCTGGTACAATCAAGCTATCGTGATTGGAAGTCTGTGCACCATTGCCGGTTCCTTTTTCCTTTATCGACCCATTGCTGGTCGCAACAACGGGGCAAAGGTCAAAAGCCTTCTGGGTTGGCGGAAGCCTTCAACGCGCATCTCGTTTTTCTCGGGCCTAATGAACCCGTTATTGGAAACATGTATGCCAGCATGGATGCGTATGATCGGCCTCCCCGCACTGGCCGCCGGAATTAGCATGTCACTGCGACCTATCATCGGCCTTTTCCTGACTCCCTTCGCTGGATGGCTGGTGCAAAAGAAAGGCTTTAAGGCCGGACAACTTGGGGGCACAGCATTGATCGTTGGATGGATACTCGTTGGTGTTTCGTCCTTTTTGCCATGGCTTCTCTCTTTCTCTCTCGCCCTACTCAACACGGGGAAGGGCCTTATCAGCCCGCTTGAGATCGGACGCTGGCAGCGCAGACGCTCATCAGCGGCCGTCATCAGTCGCGAAATTGCTGTCGCCACAGGTCGGATTCCTTCGAACCTGCTTGGAGTAGCCATCACTTTTCTGGCTCCAGCCCTTTATCCCGTATTGGGTCTTGGCTTTACCGGGCTTTTTATTTGGGGATCCATCCCTCGCCGACGCAAGCAAGCGCGCGTTTAGCGCGGCTCAACCTCAAAAGTCACATAGGTCATGCCGTCGGCATTGGCACTGCTGGCATTAAGATGAAGCATCTCTCCGTCGCGCTCATAAAGGCGGGTGCTGATTTGTTTCCAGCCAAGTTCGGGCAGCGTGTCTTGATAGTAGTAATAGACCGCGTCAATATCGACCCAGCCTTTCGCTTTCGTTTGCACGATGCGATTTGAGCCAAAGATAAAAACGACATCATTTGAATCATCAAGCTCAAGTCCCTTCATCAACGGCAAATCCTCAATCGCTTTCGCAAAGCGGGTCTGGTCACTGACTTGACCAATCGTCGGAACAGAAGAGACAGGCTTGCGCGCATAAGCCGCCATAACTGGCGATGAAGCGAGAAGAACGCACGCACACAAAAGTGCAGAAAGTTTTTGGTGGGTCATGAGTCCATTCTATCTTTGTATAGAGTTCGTGACAAGCGAGGACGAAGAGTCACACACTTGCACTCTTGCAATTTCTGCGCTTGCACGCGAGAAAAAAAAAAGAGATAAAAATGAAGCAAGCTAAGTCAGCTTGCCGGATGAACAGGCTGCAATCCGTCATCCCAGCAGCAGCCTTGGACAAAAGGACGTGCAGACGATGCGTGGAACAGTAAAATGGTTTAATGCGACAAAAGGCTATGGCTTTATCGCACCGGACGGAGCAACAACGGATGTCTTCGTTCACATCACGGAAGTCCAAAAAGCCAATCTCGGCAATCTGAATCAGGGCGACGTTCTCGAGTTCGACATGGGCATGGGCAAGAACGGTCGCGAATCCGCTACCAACCTGCGCAAAGCGGCAGCCTGAGCGCACCTGCATATCCTCACAAAAGAAACGCCGTTGTTTGTGAAAAACACGGCGTTTTTTATGACCAAACGGATCAAACGATGACGCGGTTTGTTGTCAGTTCCATCATAGGGAGGTCGTGGGGGGCATTGCCATAGGCCCAGCTTTCGGTGAAGGGGCCATGCTCGCGCATGTAAGCGGCGACGAGCTCGGCCTTGCGGACGCGCACGCAATTGCCGCCGCCGTCCATGCGCCCCGTCAGGACACCGTCAACCACTTCCATGCGCGTGCATAAAACGTCATCGACAGGCAACCCGGTCAGCATTTCGTGAATATAGAGATCGAGGCTCCCCGTACTTACGACGACACGGTCGCCTTGCTCGTGATGGCGGCGCAGAGCTTCAACCGTCGGCTCGATCCAGCGCGGCCATGGACGCATCGCGCGGGCCGCTTCGGCCACCGACGCCTTGGGGCGATTTTGAAGGAGCGAAAACAGAAGCCGCTCTTTGATCCATGTGCGTTTATCGGTGCCACACGGCGTAGCCAGCGAACCAACCAAAGCTTTGGCGAAGACGAAAGCGCATGGCCAGAAACCAGCGACGCGGCACAGGAAAGGCAGAAGGCTGTCACGGCGGGCCAACGTACCGTCGAAGTCAAAGAAGGCGATACGACTCATGCAAGATAATCCTGTAAAGCCAGCGGCTGGCTGCCGGTCTTCTGGCCTTCGCGCGGCTGCCCCGGCACTTGCCAGTCTATCCTGTTAAAGGCGCGGCAGGACGGACAGGTCGCGCTCCATCCATCATGGGCCGCACCGCAGGACTCGCACACCCACCGCGCATCAAGCGGCGCAGCGACAGCCTTGGCGAGCCAAAGCGAGGCCGCTCTGTCGTCTTGCGCCCCCTTCTGTTCCAAAAGCGCGAGTTTTTGATAGGTGCTGCGCGTCGCATCGCCACGGTGGACGAGGGCCGACAAGAAACGGCGCGCCTCGCCCCACAGACCGGCGCGTAGCGCGGCATCGCCCAAAGCCATCAACGTCTCGAACGCCTCACGGGACGAACGGGTCATCTTCTCGATCTGCTTAAACTGCTCCAGCGGTTTGCCCGACTGCGTGGCCCAATAGAAAAGCGGGAGCAAATCCCTGTGCGGCTGTTTCTCCCACGCGCGATCAATCGTACGCAACGCGGCGCGTTCATGCTTGGTGACAATCTGGGCCTCGGCCAAGGCCAGCGAGGCAGGCATCCAGTCGGGCATCAACTTACGCGACCTCTCGGCAAGGTTCAAAGCATCAACAGGGCGCGAGTCGCGCAAAGCGACCTGCGCATCGGCCAAAAGCAGCGCGGCTTCATGACGTGCGGTGAGCGGCGCGGGCAGAACTTTGTCTTTACGCGCCTGCGTCAACACATCGCGCGCCCCCTGCCACTGCCCGAGGCGCGTCGCGATTTCAAACCGCACAAGGTTCAACCACGGCAGCTTGGGATCAACCCCCTCAAGCTGGCCGCACAGGCGCGTGGCTTCATCCATCTGGCCACGGCGCAGCGCGTTCATGATGAGCCCGCGATAGCCGAGCACCGCTGTCTCGTCATCCTTGGTCATCGCGCGGTAAAGCGTTTCAGCGGCTTTGATATCGCCCGCCATCTGGGCCGCCTGCGCCTGAAGCAGCCGCGTGACCGGTGTTTCACCCAGCAGTTTACGCGCCTTCACTGCTTGCCGCCCCGCTTCGCTGGCATCGCATCCGGCGATACAGGCAAGGCCCTTGGCTAAAGCCTTTTGGCCGTCCTCCAGCTTGCCGATGGTGCGATTCAGTTTCCAGACGCGCGGTCCGTCCACAAAGAAACGCCATATCCGGTGCAAGAGCAAAAGCCCATAGGCGATGGCCGCCACAATAACGGCCAGCACCGCCGCCGAGGTTTCAATCACGACATCATGCCATTCGATTTGCGCCGTACCGGGCCGGTCGGCAAGCCAAATCACCAGTCCGACAACAAGGATCAATCGAAGGATGAAGCCGAACAGTTTCATGGGGCGGGCTCGCTTTCAGCTGGCGCGGCGGCAGGAGCCGCTGCATCAACAGGTGCCGCTTCAGGCGTAACCGTCGGCTCAGCGAGCTTTTCTTGCGACGCGGCGGGTTGCTGCGGCACGGTCAGACTTTCGGGTTCGCGTGGCGTAGTCTCGGCCACCGGCTCAACCGTTGACATCGGGACAAGTCCTTCAGGTGCGCCCTTCGCAATCAGATAGGCCGTCAACTGATCCAGCTTTGTTTCAAGATCAATGCGCATGGCAAGTTGAGCGGACCAGTCCTTCAGCACCGCCTGCACTTCCGGCGGCAGAGCCTGCACCTTCTGGCGGGCGGAAAGAACCTCGCCATGCTCAAGGTCGAGATCGACCGAGGCAAAGGACAGCATATCGCCAGCCTGCGGGTTTAACGAACGAATGGAAACCAACCCCTCAAGCGCGACGATCAGGCGATCGAACCATGTGTGCGCCCCGACCTTGCGCAGCTCGGCTTGCGCCTCGGCGGCTTGCTTGCGCCATCCCTTTTGAAGCGCGGCATAGGTCGGCGCACCGGTCAAAGCCAACGGCTCCAGTGCAGTCAGTCGATCTGCTTCCTGCGCGTCCTGAGCCGAGAGCACGCGCAGCAACTGACGCTCTTTTTCAAACGGCATCCCGGCAAGGGCCTTGCGCTGCATCTGGCTGAAGGCCAGCACGGTCGCGATCCCGCTTTGCGCATTCACTTGGCTTTCGCTGGCCGCCTTGGAGGTTTCCTCCAACTTGGTTTGCAGTGCACTTAAGCCTTGCGTCAACCCAACCAGCCCGTCACGAAGCGTGGCGACCTCCCCTTCCCTGACGGCAGCTTGTCCAGCTTCTTGCAAGGAAGGAAGCGCGCCAACAGACGCTTTACTGCCAACGGTCTCAAGGTGCTTTTCAAGAACGGCAACGCGCTTTTCAAGCGTTTCGGTCCGTGAAACAATGTCCAGAGCTTCCGGCATCACCAGCGCATCCGGCTGGATCAAAAGGTCCTTGTTAGCATAGAGCAGCGAAGCCAGCCCGACAACGATGACCATGCCGACGTAAAGAGCAACAGGCCTTTTTGTTTTCCCCTGAGGCTCGGCGTTGAAATAAGGATGCGCCTCGTCGCCGCAGGCTTTTGCTGATAGGCACGGTGCGACTTCCGGCGCGCGCGTCTTTGCTGCATCAAGGGTTTCGCCGCACGATTCCTTGGGGCACGCTTCGCCGCCATCGGGCTTGACGGAATCGGGCTTAACAGGATCAGGCTTGGCGGAATCGGAAGAAGCGGACTCGGTCATGGGAACATCCTTGAGAATCATGGCGGACAAACATCTTTCAAACAAGCGAGGAGGGACTCTTCAGACGGTGAGGCGGACGCGACCACAGCTTGAAAAGCGATCCCGTCAAGGTCGGCCCTCACGGCCTGACTTAATCCTACCGCGATCAGGCTCCGGCAACAAGCCTCAAGCCGTGCCACCTTCATACAGCGCACAAAACACGCAGCCGTACGCGGGGAATAGAACAAGACGGCCTGTATCGTCTCCCGCTGTAAACGCTCGATGATTTCCTGTGAAAACGCCATCGCGGCCTGCATTCTGTAAAGAGGAACTTGCTGCAAGCGGCACCCGCCTGCCATCAGGGTTTGGGAAGGCTCCGGCCCATGATCCTCGGCGCACAAATGCAGCGCGTTGGTGTGACCGTCCGCCAAGATACGCTCGCCTAGAGCCTTCGCATCGCCCTGCCCTACATGGACAACAGAAAAACCAAAAGCCTGCGCGGCCTCAGCCGTTTGCGCGCCGACACAATAACAAGGAATGGCTAAAAGCGGCTCGATCCCCGCCGCCTTCTCTGGCATGGCCCGCACCGCCATGCGGCTTGTTAAAACGACACATGAAAACGCACCGGACAAACTTGGGAGAGGCTCCACGAGCTCATAAAAAAGCAGCGGCTCGCAAACGACCTGATAACCCGCCAGCGTAAGGCTGTGCGCGGTTGCCGCGCCCAAAGGGTCTGGTCGCGTTACCCAGACGCGCGTCATTCAAAGCTCGAAGAAATTGGCAGGGAGTTCGGCCTTCATCGCCTGCCCGAGCGTTAAGCCAAGCGTCTCAGGCTCGGCAGTTTCGCCTTCCTTGACGCGGCGAACGATGCGGCTGCCATCCTTGGTGGCGACAAGAGCCTCGAGCCTGATCTTTTGGGGAGTCTTTGGATCAATCGTTGCCATCGCGCCGATCGGCGTGCGGCACGATCCGTCAAGCGCACGAAGCAAAGCCCGCTCGGCCAAACAGCAAAGTTCGCTCTCCTTATGATTGACCGCCTTGGCCCAAGCGGCGGCCTCGTCGTCATTCGCTCGGATTTGAATCCCGAGGAATCCCTGCGCGGCAGCGGGCAGCATCTGTGATGGATCGAACACCGAGGCGGCTTTGGCCTCAACGCCCAGCCGCTTCAATCCGGCCAGCGCGAGAATCGTGGCATCGGCCTCTTCGTCGGCCAATTTCTTCAAGCGCGTATCAACATTGCCACGCAGCGGCACAACGACAAGATCGGGACGGATCGCCAGCACCTGTGCCTTGCGTCGCAGACTCGCCGTACCGACACGCGCACCCTTGGGTAATTCTTCAAGACGCGGCGCGACGGGGGAAAGCAACGCATCGCGCGGATCTTCACGTTCAAGGATTGCCGCAAACATCAAACCATCCGGCACATGAACCGAGACATC
The DNA here is from genome assembly GCA_028683655.1 of Alphaproteobacteria bacterium. Lineage (GTDB taxonomy): Bacteria > Pseudomonadota > Alphaproteobacteria > UBA9219 > UBA9219 > UBA8914. The sequence continues at coordinate 3,157 of JAQUHK010000026.1, read as the reverse complement.
CTTCATCGAATGCACCGCCATGTCGATCACATCGGACAGCAAAGCCTCTTCGATCTCTTTCGTGAACAGGCCTTTCGTGCCGCCCATCTCCAAAAACGTCTTTTCTTTATGCTCTGGCTTCCAATCCCCCGTCGTTCGAATAGGAACGATCTCGATTTCGAAAGAATCTTGCGCATCGGGGTGGTTTTTAAGGAGCAGATGACGCACGATTTCGGCCTGAATCAGGGCCAACGGGCTGCCACGCGTACCGAGGCGAACAATTTTTTTCATGACGAACCTGCCAAAAAAAGGGAAGTTTCTACCCCCTATGGGTAGAAAATGGGGAATCAGGGCCTCTCTTTATGTTTAACAAAGTTTTCACTATAGAATCAATGAATTAGTTTCAGCAAATTCGTGTATAGTCTAATTATTGCAGAGCAACTAAGCTCAAAAAAAGCCCCCGAAAGGGAGCTAAATTGAAAAAAAGTTTTTCAGGAGAGACGCTATGTTACACGCTGATATTGACATGACCGCCGCGATCTTCATCTTCGTTTCGCTTGGGATCACGTTCGCCTCGCTCGTCACGACGGCGCGAGCGTTCACCCCGCTCGCTCTTGGGGGTCGGGGCCACGGCGTTCTGGCTGATGGGCTGGACGGCCTGGGTCAAAACATGGGGCAACGTATTGGTAAGAGCTTGCGGCTGGCTTGCCGAAGCTGGGGCGGGCGGTAAAGGTGGGGCCTGTGTAATTTGCATAAAGGCTCGCCAACAACGAAATCAGGAAATATCTTAATAAAGTAACCATAATTATTACATAACAGCAATGAATATTTCGTTAAGCATATTGTGATTTAATGTTCTTAAACATTGAGAGATTGACTAAAATGTTCGACAAAGATTTTCATAATCAGGAATCAAGACAGATGGATCAAAGTGTTCACAAAGAACTTCCGGCTTTGTTCGCCCTTGCGCACGATCATAGCGACGCGGGAAGGATCAAATTTGTCGAAAAACTCACGGAAGTTTTTCTGGCACCGAACGCGGCCCTGACTTCGCACGAAACCAAGCTGGTTGACGAGCTGATCAAGGAGCTTTTGAAAAACGGCGGTCAGGCAACCCGTCAGGCTTTGATCCAGCAATTTGCGCGCGCTGTTGAGGCCCCTCGCGAACTCGCCATGCGTGTTTCGGTGGCCCCGATTGAACTCGCCCGCCCCGTTCTGGCGGCGAATGAAAATCTGACCGACAACGATTTGATCGAGATTGTCGAAAAACAAAGCACGGATCACGCCGCAGCCATTGCGACACGCAAGCAAATCAATGAAGCGGTTGCCGATGCGCTTGTGACGACCGGCGATGTCCGCATCATGCATATCGTTGCGGAAAATCTCGGGGCAAAACTTTCGCCGCGTGCGCTCAGCTCCCTTGTCGACTCGGCTCGCCTGACCTCGTTCTTGCAAGAACCGATTCTGGCCCGTCCTGAACTGACACCAGAAAATGCGATCCGCCTGTACTGGTGGATCTCGCGCGAAATGCGTCGCGAGACACTGGCCCGTTACGGGTTCGGCCCGAATAAGCTGGAAATCTCGCTGGGCAAAGCAACGGAAGAAATCCTTGCCTCGCTGCTGCTCAAGAAAGAAGACGATACGGCAATGTATTCGCTGGCCAACTGGCTTCAGGAACGCGGCGCGCTGACGACGCAACTCTTGCCCCAGCTTTTGCGCATGGGCCACTATCGCCTGTTCAACATCACGCTTAGCCGCCTGAGCCAGCTGGAGCTGCCGCTGATCGACATCATCAACACCTCGGCTGGTGGCCGCATGATGGTTGTTCTGTGCCGCGCGATCGGGATCGAGAAAGGCAACTTCGTTTCGATCTTCCTGATGGCCCGTGGGGCGCGCAAGGACGAGCAAATCGTTCATCCGCGTGAACTGAGCATGGCTTTGGAAGCCTATGACAAGCTTGAGCCCGAGATGGCCAAGGCGATGGTTGAGTGCTGGAGGCTGGACCCGACTTCCATCCGTCAACGCAGCAACGAGCCTACCTCTATCGCAGCGACTGGCTAAGGCTTCAGCCTACACCTCTCCTGCGGGGTTCAGTTTCTGGCATGTGCTGAGGATATCCCTGACGATTGGGGCCGCCATGTGAGCTCCGCTGCCCCCATGCTCGACGATCACCGACGCGACATAGCGCGGCTTTTCGACAGGCCCATAGCCGACAAAAAGCGCGTGATCCCTTTCCTTCCAAGGCAAGGCTTCGTTCGAGATAACGCCTTCCGACCGCTCGGCTGTTGAAATACGTCGCACCTGCGCCGTGCCTGTTTTACCGGCCATCGACAGCCCTTCCTCCATAATCCGCGCGCTATAGGCTGTGCCGATCTGCTGGTTGACGACGGCGCAAAGCGCGTCACGGACTGTGGCCAGATGCTTGGGGTCCAGTCCCAAAGATCGACCCTGAGGCTCTGTAACCACACCACGCGGCGTTTGGGCCAAGGCAATGTGCGGATGAATCTCGAACCCGCCATTGACAACCCGCGCCAGCATAATGGCCAGTTGCATCGGCGAAGTCATGACATAGCCCTGCCCGATCGAGGTAATCAGTGTTTCGCCCTGCTGCCACGTCGCCTTGCGTCGCGACATCTTCCAGCCTCGACTCGGGATCAAGCCGCTACGCTCGTGAGGGAAATCGATACCCGTCGCCTGTCCAAGCCCCAGCCGCTTGGCCATTTCATAGAGTCTGTCGATTCCAACCCGCTTGCCCAGATCGTAAAAATAGGTATCACAGGAACCGGCCATGGCATGGACAAAATCCACCGCGCCGTGACCACCGCGCTTCCAACAATGGAACCGATGGTTACCAAGCTCCATATAGCCGGGACAAAAAACCGTCTCCTTGGGCTTCATCAAACCGGAATCGAGCCCAGCCAACCCCGTAACGATTTTGAAAACCGAGCCGGACGCATAAATGCCATCCAGCACCTTGTTCAACAGCGGCACATGCTCATCGTTGTTCAGCGTATCCCAATCCTGTTGGCTGATCCCATAGGTGAACAAATTTGGATCAAACCCCGGGTGCGAGACAAGCGCATAGACGGCACCTGTAAAAGCATCAAGAACGACAGCCGCCGCGCTGTCTTCCTGCGCAATGCGGTTTTGCACCATCTGCTGAAGACGGACATCGATG
>JAQUHK010000025.1 GCA_028683655.1 Alphaproteobacteria bacterium | reverse complement strand
TGCCCTGAAAGCTCTGGCCATGGGCGTCATGATGGATGTCAACGTCCTGCTTTATGGGATGCTGCCTTTTGTCCTTTACCTAACGCTCCTTCCAACCAAAGCGCATGGCACGCGCAGGGACAGACTAACTCTGGATGGCGCAGCCTTTGCTCTCTTCACCTTTATCCTGCTTTTCACTTCTGTGAGCGAATGGCTTTTCTGGGACGAGTTCGCCTCACGGTTTAACTTCATCGCCGTAGATTACCTTGTCTATACACACGAAGTGATTGGCAATATCCAAGAATCCTATCCGGTGAATAGCATCCTTGCGCTTATTGGCGTCATCGCCATCGGTCTTGGGATAGCCCATTATCGCACAAAACCAACAACTCAAAAAAACCCACCCCCGCGCTTGAGCCGCAGAGTAATGGAAATGGGTTTCCTTTTCCTGTTGACCCTGTCGTCCTTTTTTATCATGCGTAATGCGTTTGCGGACATCAGCGAAAATCGGTATTTGAACCAGATTGCACGCAACGGGTTCTTTGAACTTTTCTCTGCCTATCGACATAACGAGCTATCCTATGACCAGTTTTACGTCACCGATAACGAACAAGAATTGGCTGATCGCCTTCGCCGCGAACTAGGCATCGCGTCAGATCACCCGCAAGAGGGGATCACACGTCTCATCACCTCAACCAAACCTGAAACGCCCTATAACCTCGTGCTTATTACCGTTGAAAGCCTCAGCGCGGATTATATGAAAGCATTTGGCAATCAAGAGGGGCTGACCCCCAACCTTGACCGGCTAGCCAAGGAATCCCTGTTCTTCACCAATCTCTATGCCACGGGCACGCGCACCGTTTATGGCCTGTCGGCCCTGACCCTTTCGATCCCGCCTATGCCGGGCAATTCCATCGTGCGCAGGCCCAACAACGACGGCTTGTTCTCGCTTGGCTCGGTGCTTAATCGCAAGGGCTATGTCAGCACGTTCCTTTATGGCGGCTATGGCTATTTCGACAACATGAATACCTTTTTCGCGGCCAATGGGTACGGGATCGTTGATCGCTCTGACCTCAAGCCCGATGAAATATCGTTCGCGAATGTGTGGGGGGTCTGTGACGAAGATCTATTCCGCCGCGTCCTCAAAGAAAACGATGCCGCCTTTGCGGAGAAGAAGCCTTTCTTCCAGATGATTATGACAACGTCCAATCATCGCCCCTATACCTATCCCGACAACAAAATTGACATCCCGTCGAAAACAGGGCGGACGGGCGGCGTCAAATACACGGATTATGCGATTGGCGCGTTTATCGAGGAAGCACGGCAGCATCCTTGGTTTGACAACACACTCTTCGTCATTGTCGCCGACCACACGGCTGGCAGCGCAGGGAAAAGGGAGCTTAACCCAACAGGCTATCATATCCCGATGCTGATCTATGCGCCTAAACTCATCACGCCTCAAAAGGTCGACACTCTGTCGAGTCAGATTGATGCCGCGCCGACCATTCTGGCTCTTCTCAACATGAGCTATGACAGCCGGTTCTATGGCAAAAACATGCTGCGCGAGGGGGATCCCGAACGCGCTTTTATTTCCAATTACCAACAGCTCGGCTACCTGACCCAAGACAGCCTCACGATTCTTAAACCTGTCAAAGAGCAAGTCTTCTATCGCAAGGAGGGCGACCAGTTCATCCCCACAAACGCTAACCCCGACCTGCTCAAAACCACCCTAAGCTACTACCAAAACGCCTCAGACAAATGGAAAACATGGAATAAAGATAGTCCAAACTGACCCACGATGTTCCCACAGCAGGGCCCGAAGCCAGATAAAAAAACAGTAATACCAATGGCCAGATATAATACCCTACCGTCATCGCGAGGAGGCCGAAGGCCGACGTGGCGATCCAGTCCTGAAACTTCCGGCAGGAGGACTGGATTGCCGCGCTCCCCCGCATCAAGTGCGGGGTCGCTCGCAATGACGCCATGGGTAGTTTCATTGGGCCGTTGGTATCATGCAAGCGAAGGCTGGCATCCCATTTGGTTTGAGAACCATTTGTTCATGCCTGTTAACCCGAGTTCAGGGCCCTGCCTTTCTCCCATTTCCTGCTTGCCCGTTTAACCTGAATAGCCTACGTTTTCTGTGTCGTTTTCTTCAGAGGCTTTCCATGAAAAATATATCCCTTTTCCTCGCCGCCATCGTCATCGCTCTGGGTTCTGTTTGGATCCATGACAAAATCAGCCCGCAACAACAGGTGGCGCAGCAGGAGACGGCTTATGATCGGGTGATGCGCACCAAGACCTTGCGCTGCGGCTATGCCGACTGGCCACCGATTATTTTTACGAAGGACCCAATCACTGGAAAATTTTCCGGTATTGCTTATGATCTCACCGAAGAACTCGGTAAACGCCTTGGCCTGAAAATCGACTGGGCTGAGGATACGGGGTGGACGAACGCCGTGAGCAGCATTCAAACGAAGCGCGTGGATGCTTTCTGCGTTTTCATGTGTGTCAATACTGATCGTGGACGTTACGTGGCCTATTCTCGCCCAATCTTTTTCAACGCAACTTATCCGTATGTGCGCAACGACGACCACCGCTTTGACGCTGACTTATTAGCTGCGAACAGTCCAGACGTGCGTTTCAGCACAATTGATGGTGAAATGACCGCCAAAATTGCCCACGACTCTTTTCCAAAAGCAAAAACTTTGTCTATCCCTTCAACCGTTCAAGTTTCTGAAGCTCTAAACAATGTTGCTACGAGCAAGGCTGATATAATCATTACGGATTACGGGTTCGGAGAAGGTTATATTAAAAACAACCCAAACACCCTGCGCCGTTTGAGTGATGATCCGTTTCAGGTCTTCCAGACATCCTACGCCTTTGACATTCACGAAAGTCAATTACGCGAGATGATCGACAATGCGCTGATCGAAATGCAAAATCAGGGGATTGTTGACCAAATCATCGACAAGCATTCCTCTGATCCCAAGGAAATCATCCGGCCCGCTTTACCGTATCGGAAGTAGGCTCCTCGTCACCCCGCACTTGATGCGGGGTCCAGCGAGGCTGAGGGGATTAACCTGCGACTTGTTTCCTTGTCCCTAACAGAGGCTGGGTCCCGCATCACACATCCCGCGCCTTGCGCGGTCTGTTGTGCGGGAAGACGAAGGGGAAGGGTGCCTTATCGGGCATTTTTTGGTGCAATCCGCCCATAACTCTATACAAATCAACGCCTTAATCCTGTTGCTTTCATCCCCTAAGCCAGTTATAAAGACCGTGCCCATGTGGCAGGTTGTCCCCGAAAGTCAAACCCTTGGGGAGCCCCACCACGCGGGAGCGTTCTTTCATCGCGAGAGGGCGGATCGGGGGACATCATTTCCCTTGAAAAATCGGTTGTCACGACAGGCTGGGCCTTTTGGCGCGGCGTGTGGTGGCGTTGTTTTAACTGCGGCTCGTTTTAAACCAAATGGGATGCCAGCCTGCGCTGGCATGACACAAGGTCAAACCACCCGCCCATCAAACTTGCTGCCAGCAAGCAGCAAGAGGAGAGCAAGATGGCAAAAGAAATAGTCGGCTATATCAAGCTGCAAGTACAGGCCGGAGCGGCCAATCCGTCTCCGCCAATCGGCCCTGCACTGGGTCAACGCGGTCTGAACATCATGGACTTCTGCAAGCAGTTCAATGCGAAGACGCAAGGCATGGAAAAGGGTATGCCTATTCCTGTCGTGATTACCGCTTTCTCTGATCGTACGTTTACGTTCGTGACGAAAAAGCCGCCAAATACCTATTGGATCAAGAAGGCCCTTAAGCTGACCAGCGGCTCCAAGACGCCGGGCACCAGCATCGTTGGCCAGATCACGATGGATCAAATCCGCGAGATCGCCAAGGAAAAGATGGTCGATATGAACGCGAACGACGTTGAAGGCGCGGCAAAGATGCTCGCTGGGTCGGCTCGCTCCATGGGCATTCAAGTGGTGGAGGCGTAAGATCATGGCACAAGGTAAGAAACTGCGCAAAGTCGCCACCAACGTTGATCGTAACAAGCTGTATGGCTTGGACGACGGCGTGAAGCTGGTCAAAAAGAACGCCGAAGAGCTTGCTCGCAAGTTCACGGAGTCGCTTGAGATCGCGATCAATCTGGGTATCGATCCCCGCCAGTCGGATCAGGCCGTTCGCGGCATGGTTCAACTTCCGCATGGCACGGGCAAGAGCATCCGCGTCGCCGTTTTCGCCAAGGGCGAAAAGGCCGATGCCGCTTTGGCCGCTGGTGCCGATGTGGTTGGTGCGGACGATCTGGCTGAAAAGATCGCCGCTGGCTTCTCGGACTTCGAGCGTGTCATCGCGACCCCCGACATGATGGGCGTTGTCGGTAAGCTGGGTAAGGTTCTGGGCCCCCGTGGCCTGATGCCCAACCCCAAGCTCGGCACCGTGACCCCGAACGTCGCGGATGCGATCAAGTCGGCCAAGGCCGGTTCGATCGAGTTCCGCGCCGAAAAGGGCGGTATCATCCATGCCGGTATTGGCAAGATCAGCTTCACGGAAACGCAGCTGATCGAAAACGCTCGCGCCTTTATCAGCGCGATCGCCAAGGCGCGTCCGGCTGGCGTGAAAGGCACCTATATCAACCGCGTCGCTCTGTCCTCCACAATGGGACCGGGCATCAAGGTTGACCTTGCTACGCTGAGCGGCGAAAACGCGTAACCCGCGCTTTCACCGTTAACAAAAACCTAAGAAACCCCGCTTTTCGCAAGAAAGGCGGGGTTTTTATTGGTTTCATTTAACGCCTTTTAACTGCTTTGTGGTAGAAAGGAGAGGTAGTTTTCTCATTTTCAAAGACGACATTTCATGACCGACGCGCCATCTTCTCCACAAACCGGCCCAAGAACGTATGTGCCTTATCTGTCAAAAGATGGCCGGATTCAGGTTCATGCCTATGAGGTCAAAGCGGGCCAGTCGCACTATGCCTTCAACGGGCACAAGATCGAAGCTGGTCACATGCTGCCGAACGTGCTTACGTTTTTTAGCAACGGAAATCGCTTCAAGTGCAAAAGGCTGGAGGCCGCCATCGCTGCGCCGGAGAAAACGCGTGGCCATGAGGTTGCCGAGGCCCTTGGTTTTGGTATTGATAAAAAGATGTCCCCCGAAGAAACAGCACAACGCTTGGCCAAAGCACAGGAAGCTGTTCACATGTGGCAAAATCCGCAGGAAACCTATTGGAAGCAGAACCATGCCAAAAGCGCGGTTCTGGATACATCCAAAGCTCCGCCGATCCGATCAGAGGCGAGTCGTCAAGGCGGGGTGTATCGCGACATAAAAGTCGCCGCCGCAGAAGGCGTCGCAGCGGCAAAGCAACAACAGCCTTCAATCAGCCATAACAGGAAAATGACAGGCCCGTCGGTTCAATAGACCTCTTGCACAACCTATGCCCCCCCTTTGTGAGAAGAGAACCAAATAGGAGCTTGCGCGGGGATGACTCAGGTTTTTAACCCCGCACCAATCCTTGAAATGCGATGGGTATAACACTTCCTACCGCCGCAAATCTTGCTCGATCAGCAAGGGAGCCTCGCCTTTGCCGAGGCGTGAGCGATAGAATTGCAGGTTCTCGATAATCCGCTGGACATAGTTGCGCGTTTCATAGATGGGGATCAGCTCGATCCAGTCCACGGGGTCCACCGCCTGTGTGCGCGGATCGCCGAACAGCTCCATCCACTCGCGCACGCGTCGTGGCCCCGCGTTATAGCCCGCCAGCGCGAGGATATAGGAGCCATCAAAATTGTCGATCTGCTTCTGGATAAAGTAAGTCCCCAGCGTGACGTTATAATCGGGATCAATCAGCCTGTCGGAGGAATAGGGCAGGCCAAGCTTTTTCGCGACATCTTGAGCCGTTCCGGGCATAAGCTGCATCAGGCCACGCGCCCCAACGGGGCTGCCCGCATCGGCGCGGAATTCACTCTCTTGGCGGATCAGCGCATGGGTGAGGGCGAGTTCAGGCGGCGTCGGAATCTGCGTGGACAAAACGGGATAGGCTCCGCCCGTCAGGATAAAGTTTTTCTGGTTCGCCGCCTTGGCAACCGACACAGCCCAATCGGGGCGGCGCATGTGATAAGCCAGCTCCATCATCAAAGCGAACTCTACGCGCTGGCTTGCGGCTTCACCGATGGCGCGAAGAAAAACCTTGGCGCGGTCTGTCTCGCCAATCTCGAACAACCGTTGCAGAGCCCGCACAGAGTCGCGCCCCGTAAACTTCTTGCGCACCGTATCGGGAATTGGCGGCTCTGACGCCGCGCTGATGGTGGGCTTTTTATAAAGGCGCGCCGCCGCGAGCTGGCCATAGAAGGTCGTGTTAAGCGTCGCCGCGATTTGATAGGCCTCCTCGGCATCCTTTTTCTGTCCCGCCGCCTCATAGGTCCGGCCTATCCAGTAATAGCCCCGCGCGCGCGAGATCGGCGAGCTGGCATCGCTGAGGATATTCGCAAAATGCTTATAGGCCCAATCAGTCTTCCCCAGAAACCGCAGCGCAACCCAACCGGCAATAAACTCGGCCTGCACAAAATCGAAGCCGGAGGTCAGGCGGCTGCTCTCCGCGAGTTTATAGGCCGACTTGAAATCCTTTTTCTCAATTGCGCGGCGCAGCATGATGTTCGCCTCGTCCCACCATTCAGAGGGGTGCGTCTGCTTCTCAGGCGCATCCATAAGTATATCGAGCGCGGCCTCGTCATTCCCGTTTTTACGCCGCCAGCGCAGACGCTCATACTGCAAGCCTTCGTCTTTTTGAAGCGAGGCCGGAACCTTGGCGACCAGACTTTCAACAGTGCTGACTTGATTGGCCAGCGCGATCCGCGCCTCGGCCAAGGCTTGCTGCGCCGCGCTGACGTGAACGTACATCGCCCGCGCCGCCGTGATGTTGTTGTCCCACAAAAGACGGTCCAGCCGCGCCCAGTGATCCGCCGCTTTCAACACGGGCGCAAAGCGCGATTGATAAGCCGCGAGATCGTCGGAGGGCATATCCTTATTCACCCACCGCGAACGGATTTGCTCGGTCGCCTGCGCCTGAGAACCCGTGGCCTCCAGCGCATCAATAAAGCGATAGAACCCCGCAGGAGTCAGCGGATCATTCGCATTAAACCAGTTCACCACACGAGCAGGGTCGGCCCCGTCAGGGATTTTCTGCTCCACGATCATGCGAATGCCCTTCAGGTTGGGCCAGTCGGGATGATCGGTGATAAAAGCCGCCATCTCGTCAAAGCTGTAGCCATTGGAGGGCTGGGCCATCAACCGCCCTTTCAGGACGAGGTTCAGGGCGGGATCGTCACCGCTCGCCACCAAATCCTGCGCCGCATCCGTTTTGCCGCTGTCCAACGCTGCCAGCGCGGCGCGATAGGCCGAAGCCGAGCTGGTCGTAAAAGAGGGCTTTCCCGCCGCCAAGGCAGGCAGAGGACTCCCCACAAGGAACAGGGCTAAGAAAAGGGCAGAGAGGAGGCGTAAAAGGGGGCGCGTTTCCAGTCCATGAATGAAGGACCTCACAAGCCGCTCTCCTACCGTCATCGCGAGGAGCGCAGCGACGTAGCGATCCAGTCCCCAAGCTTCAAGCAGCAGGACTGGATTGCCGCGCTCCCTACGGTCGCTCGCAATGACGATGGGGGGCAGCTCATTAACAGGGTGGCATGAAGGAAGCATTGAAATCCGGCTTTAAGAAAGGAGAATCAGGCCCCTTAACTAAACCCCTTCCGCGTTCTTATTGCAAGCACGGCCCAAGCAGGGTATTGGTGTTCCACCATGACCACGACCGCCAAAGACAGGCTGAACGCCCAACGCTATGTTGCCCTTAACCGCAAGGCGCGACACGACTTTTTTATCACCGACACCGTTGAGGCCGGAATCGTCCTGACGGGGACGGAGGTCAAATCGCTGCGCCTTGGCCATGCCAGCATTCAAGAATCCTTCGCCGGAGGGAAAGAGGGCGGCATCTTCCTGTTCAACGCCTATATCGCCGAATATGCGCAGGCCGGACGCCACCTTCAGCACGAAACGCACCGCCCCCGCGCCTTGCTGCTCCACAAGCGCGAAAAGGACAAGCTTCTGGGCGCGATCAAGAAAGAGGGGCTGACGCTGATCCCGCTTGGCCTCTATTTCAACAAGCGCGGCATCGCCAAGCTGGAACTAGGCCTCGCCAAAGGCAAACAGAAAGCCGACAAGCGCGAGGCCATCAAAGAGCGCGACTGGCAACGCGACAAAGCCCGCCTGATGCGGGAGCGGAATAGGTAGATTATAACCTTTTTGAACAAGGAACACTTATGCAAATTTCCGGATTATATTGGTTGGCTGGCGGAAGTGTTTTATTAACCGTCGGCGATATAATTTTCAAAATGTGGGCAAAACAAACCCAGATTAGCTATTACTTAAGCGGTCTTCTCATCTATATGCTTGGTTTGTTGTGCCTCGTTGAATCTTTCAAGACGCACAATATGGCAATCGCTTCGGCGATACTTGTGATTGGTAATATCATCACGTTAGCGATTGTCAGTTATTTCTTTTTCGGTGAACCGCTCACACCTAAACAAATGGCGGGAATATGCACATCAATCTTGGCCGTGATATTAATGGTTTAAAAGATTCATATGACGCAATACTACTCCCCTCAACGTGCCGTAAAAACAAAGTGACCCACTAACATGCTTTCTATACAAAACCTGACTTACCGCATCGGCGGGCGTACGTTGTTGGATAAAGTGTCTGTCAACATTCCGGCGGGGCACCGCGTGGGACTTGTGGGGCCGAACGGGACGGGTAAATCCACGCTCTTTCGCCTGATTGCGGGTGAGATCGCCGCCGATGATGGCGAAATCTCGATGATTAAGGGATCAAGCCTCGGCGTGGTGCGACAGGATTTTCCCGAAGATGATACGGCTTTAATTGACATCGTCCTGTCCTCGGACATCGAACGCACGGAGCTGATGAAAGAAGCCGAGACGACCGAGGACATGGACCGCATCGGCTATATCTATGAACGGCTGACGGCCATTGATGCTTATGACGCGCCTGCGCGGGCGGCGTCGATCCTGTCGGGACTTGGCTTTAATGAAGAGGCGCAGGCCCTGCCGATCACTGCTTTTTCCGGCGGCTGGCGCGCGCGCGTGGCGTTGGCTTGCGTGCTGTTTGTGCAGCCGAATGTGCTGTTGCTCGATGAGCCGACAAACCATCTCGATTTTGAATCCATGGTCTGGCTGGAAGGTTTTTTGGCGCGGTATCGCGAGACGCTGATTATCATCAGCCACGACCGCGAAATCCTGAACAAAACCGTCACGCAAATCGTTCATCTGGAAAACAAAAAGCTGACGCAATACACAGGCAACTATGACGCGTTTGAACGCCGCCGCGCTGAACGCCTGATGAACCAGCAAGCCTTGCACGAAAAGCAGATGGCGCAAAAGGCGCATTTGATGAAGTTCGTCGATCGCTTCCGCGCCAAAGCCAGCAAGGCGCGGCAGGCACAAAGCCGCCTGAAAGCCATCGAAAAGATGGACATTGTCGATGCCGTGATCGCCAGCCGCGTGGCGGCCTTTACGTTCCCACAGCCCAAGGAGATGAAATCTCCCCTGATCCGGCTTGACGGTGTGGACGCGGGCTATGTCGCGGGCAAACCCGTGCTGCGCAACATGACGCTTGCGATCAACAATGATGACCGCATCGGCCTTTTGGGCGCGAACGGCAACGGCAAATCGACGCTGATCAAAGTTATATCGGATCGCCTTGCGACAATGGCGGGCGAAGTCCATCGCTCGGCACGTCTCAAGATCGGCTATTTCGCGCAGTTCCAAACGGATGAGCTGGACGTGACGATCACCGCCTATGAAACGATGCAAGCGGCGATGAGCGAAACGCACGAATCCAAAGTCCGCGCCATGCTGGGACAGTTCGGGTTTGACAAACACAAGGCCGATACGTTGGTCGGTGCGCTCTCTGGCGGTGAAAAAGCGCGGCTTCTGTTCTGCCTTATGAGCTTTGACGCGCCGCATATCATGCTGCTTGACGAGCCGACGAACCATCTGGACATCGAAGCGCGTGAGGCTCTGATTCAGGCCCTCAACAGCTATACCGGAGCCGTCATTATCGTCAGCCACGATCCGCATTTGATCGAATGCGTCGCGGATCAGCTTTGGCTTGTCGAAGGCGGGCGCGTCCGCGCCTTTGACGACGACCTTGAAGGCTATCGCAAATACATCATCAAACAGCGTCGCCTTGAGCAACAAAAGAACAAGCTGGACAACCAAAAGGAAAAATCGCGAGCACAGTCGGCAGACGCGCAAAATCAAACCGCCGACGTGGAAAACGAAATCCAAAAGCTGGAGTCTCACCTTGAGGGCCTGCGCCACAACCAGCAAACGCTTGAAGGCGAAATCGCCCTGTGCTTCGAGCAAAGCGGCGAGCCCAAACGCACCGAAAAACTCAATGCCGCCTATGCCAAAACCATAGCCGAGATCGATGAAACCAACGGGAAGATCACGGCGTTGATCGCGGAGCTTTGAGGAAACTTAGCGCGTAGAAGTTCAAAAAAAATCGTCTTTCCGGACAAGCACCGAAGCCCGTAAGGGCGGAGGTGCGCAGATCCGGAACCCAGCGACTGCTTCAGAGATCGGCTGGGTTCCGGATTAAACTTTCTTTCGCCGCGAAGAAGCGGCGAAGAGAACGTTTCTCCGGAAAGACGAGAACGAAAATACTTTGTCTGAACGTCATCACGAGGAGCGCGATAGCGCGACGTGGTGATCCAGTCCTGCTGATTGAAGCTTGGGGACCTGCCTACGCTGACTCCAGCTTCCGCCGTCGCTCTTCGAGCTATGGCGGACAGGTCGGCAAGGCAGGCTGGATCGCCACAGCCCGTCCGCCTTCGTTCTTCGAACTACGGCGCGAGAACGGGCTTCGCGATTGACGAGGGGTGTTGCCCTAGTGCCCCCCTCATTTAGGAAACTTCCCCCGTTTTTGATCTCGCGGAACGGATGACTCACAAAATCGTTTCACATCAATGGGTTAGCTTGGGTCTTCGATTTTGAGAATGTCATTATATATCAGCGACTTAGCCCAAAAAGACTCCCGAACAGACCCGCCAGCGTACCAAATGAGGGCTCAGCTGCGTCACAGGCCTCCATTTTGGCTCGGATCGTTGATTATAAAGGGCTTTTTTTGAATCGAAAAAGGGGCCTATTCAACCGCTAAAAACTCTGCGTTATCCCCGCACCCCGTGCTTCGCCCTACGGACTTCGCAGGGTTTGTCCCAAGTCCTGCGTAGCCTCTTGGCGAAGCAGGAAAGCGGAGATCCATACTCACCACAAGGAAGAGTTTCAACAGTTAGCCTCCCCCTTCGCTTTTTCCCACAACTTCTCCATGACGGTGAGGGAGGTTTCCTCCATCGTTTGGCCTTGGGACATGAGGGATTTTTCAACGAAGCGGAAGCGTTGATCGAATCTGCGATTTGTCCCACGCAGCGCACGCTCGGCATCCACTCCCAAATGGGAGGCAAGCCCGATGACAGCGAACAGCAAATCCCCGATCTCGGCCTCCAGCCGCTCTTTGGGGGAACCGGCGGCCATCTCGCTTTCGACTTCGGCCAGCTCCTCTCGGATTTTCGCAACGAAAGGCGCGGGCTCCTTCCAATCGAACCCGACACGCGCCGCCCGTTTTTGAAGCTTCGCAGCGCGCGTTAAAGCGGGCAGGGCGGTTGACACGCCATCAAGGGCACTGTGAGGCTCCGGCGCATCGGCGGGCGCGTTTTCGGCCCGTTTTTTGGCCTTGTCAGCCTCCCAGTTCTTCAGCACATCCGCCGCCGTGGCAACGCCTTGACGGTCACCAAAAACATGCGGGTGCCGTTCAATCATTTTTTCGGCCTGACCACGCGCAACATCTTCAAATGTAAACAGGTTTTGCTCCTCAGCCATGCGGGCATGAAACACGATCTGAAGCAGCAAGTCGCCCAGTTCCTCGCAAAAATGCGCAGAATCGTTGGACTCTATGGCCTCCACGACCTCATAGGCTTCTTCAAGGGTGCAGGGCGCAATCGACTTGAAATCCTGTTTAATGTCCCATGGGCAGCCTGTATCAGGATCACGCAAACGAACCATAACGGCCAGCAAATCATCAAGAGCTTTGGACATAAATCACCGTGAAAAAGGACGCCAAACGACGCTGTTTTGTAGCGCGTTTGGGCGGCAAAAAACAGCCCAAAGAACCGGCGGTGAACGGTTCAAAAACACGCGCACAGAAACCGAAAAACAAAGCCGGAAACGAGCCCACCAGAGATGTAAGAAATCACGCAGGGGCTAATGCAGGAAAGCACAGAAACACACTTGAAAGAACGCGCCTTGCATTAAACGGAAACTGGATTCCGGCTTTCGCCGGAATGACGCTTGGGGAGAGGACCGCCCCAATAATCCCAGTTACAGCTGTCGCATAAGATATATTATGTTAAATCGTATAGGTTGTTTGGCAGACCGTTGAAGGTCAGGCGACGGTATAACCAGCCCTTTTCAGGCCTCGATTTCGGGTTGTATGATACGACTTTTACAAAAACCACTTTCCGTCGTTTACCCCCAAAAGGTCTCAATGAAAGAACGCGTCACAATCGACTATCTAGAAACCCATCCCGACCTCATACCGGTTTGCGCCAGCTGGGCCTTTGGCCAATGGGGTTGCCAGTCTGGCGGCTCATTCGACCGTGCCAAAACACGTTTTACTGAAGGCGCAAATAGAAATGGGATCCCGTTGACGCTTGTCGCGCTTTCGGGCGGTAAACCCGCAGGCATGGTTAGCCTTTGGGCTGAAGACTTTATCGGCCGCCCTGATCTTTCTCCATGGATGGCCTCTGTTTATGTCCATCCGTTTCACCGCAAGAAAGGCATCGCTCTGTCGCTCATTAAACGACTGGAAGAAGAAGCCAAACGGCTCGGTTATGAGGATATTTATCTCGTCACCGAAGAGTCGAAGGGCCTTTACGAAAAGAACGGCTGGCAAGAAATCGCTCAAGTTCATACGCACTATGGCGCGGCATCGCTGATGACTAAAGCCCTATAAGAGAAATCTTCCTACGGCACGATCTCTTCGTGCGCTTCTTCTTCGGTGGCGTGGTCGGCTTGCCAGTCGTCTTCGCCTAAGGGAGCCTCTTTGGCCTCGCGCGGCGTTGTTTCATCTTGCGGCGGGAAATTACTTTCAACCGGTGGGAAAAACCGCACGTCCTTGATGATGCTCAGCGGCACGCCCATGCGCTGGATGCGGATGATTTCATGGCCGTTGCGCATGTCCTGACACTGCCAGCGCGTGGTGGCGAGGAAGAAGTCGGCATCGGCCTCGGAATCCACGCCTTGTATCGTCGGTGGCAGGTACAAGGTCGCGGCTTCATGCGAGCCGCAGATGGCCAGCTTGAAGATGTTCCCGCCATCCTTGGGCTTGGTGCCCGTGTGCTCGATATAGGCCAAGAGCTCTTCGGAAGCCTCCTTGAACGAGCTGCTCCAGTAATCCATTTCATAGTCCGAGTAACCGCCGCGCACGCCGCCATTCAGGACGTTGATATAAATATATTCATAGGGGTGCAGCCGGATCATCCCGTAAAGCGGGAAAAAAACCAGCGTCAAAAGAACAATCCCCGTAACAAGGCGGATACTTCCCCTGACGGGTGGATCGGTCGGTTCAAACACCGCGCGAACGATCCGGCGGATCACCAGCGCACCCAACAGGCACAATGGCGGCAGGATGAACAGGAAATGCCGGACCGCATCGTAAAGCGCAGGCTTGGTGAAGATGGCATAAAGCACCGGAAAGAAAACCGTCAGGAAGCACAACGCTACGGCGGCGCGTTTACCGGCTTTGCGCAGGCGCAGGAAAATCTCCGTCAGCATAAACAAACCAGCCAGCATGGTCAGCAGATGCAACAGCGGCAACTGCGCGAACAGATAGGCCGGAACGTAGTACCACGGCAGCTCCGCCGAGCGATAGATCGTACCGCCGAGCAGAACCTCGACGTTCTGCGGGAAATTGCTGAACTCCATAATGGCGCGGATCGGATTAGCGAGCGGTGCTTCCTGTGCCCAAGGCCAGCAAAACAGCATCACGCCGTAAGACAACAAGGCTACCGGCACAAAGACCGCCAGCCCACGACGCAGCTCTTTGGCAAAGGCGCGGAGCGTCATCTGCTTCTTAACTTCTGCCAAGGCCATGATGCCCAGCACAAAGCCGAAATGGCCGAGGATCATAATCCCATTCACACGCACGCCGAGCGTCAGGCCAAAGACCAAGCCAAGCTTGACGATCGACGGCCAGTGCAAGCGCGGATAGCGCATGAATATTTTGACCATGTAATACAGCGTCCAGATCACGCCAACCGCAAACGGAATGTCCTTGGGATTATTGAACATGTGACCGTAGTACATGGGCGTCAACGCAAGCATCGCCATGGCCACAAGACCAGTGAATCCTCCGGCAACAAGGCGACCCAGCCGCCACGTTCCCCAAATTCCGACAAGACCAAGCAGCGCGTTCAAAAGGTGGCGCGTTTCGAAAATATGGAACGGCGTGAACTGATTAACAAAGGCGGCAACGCCATCAAACATCCCACCGTACAGGTAAAGATTGAAAATCTGTTCATAGTGGCGGTCGCGCAGGCCGGAGGCATAGAAATCATAGACGGCTTCACCGTACTGGTTCTGGATTTCCTCGTCCCATGTGATGCCGTAATGCTCGAACGTCGCGCAGACGATCAAGAACAAAACAGCCATAAAGGCCCAGGCGATATTCCGATAGGTTTTATCGGGCAGCGTCGTTATCAACATTCGATGACCAGTCCATCATAAGCGGGTTCGATTCCGTCAGGTAGTTTCGCTTTTAGCGTCGCATAGTCAAGGGTGTGATCCATGTGGGTCAGATAAGCGCGCTCTGGCTTGATGCGCTGGATCCACTGAACAGCCAGATCGACATGGGCATGGGTGTGGTGCGGCTTTTCACGGATCGCGCCCAAAACCCAAACCTTAACGCCGCGCAGAGCCACGAAAGCTTCTTCGGACATTTGAGCAACATCGGTGGTATAGGCAAAATCGTTAAAACGGAAACCGGTGGAGGTCACCTTGCCATGCGGCTGGGGAAAGGTCTGGACATGGAAGGGGCCAAACGTTAACGCGCTACGATCCTCGAAGACATGCGTCTCGACAGAGGGACGGTAATATTTCACAGACTCGGGACGGTCTTCGAAAATATATTCAAAACGGCGGCGCAGCTCGTCCATGGTTTCGGCAGAACCATAAAGCGGCACAGAGCGTCCGGTCAGCCAGTTCACGGCGCGAATATTGTCGATGCCGTGCGCATGATCGGCATGCGCGTGCGTGAATAAAATAGCGGTAATGTCTTGCAGATTGCAGGATAGAAGCTGTTCACGCATATCAGGCGACGTATCGACAAGAAGCGTTTGCCCGCCCTCTTCCACCAAAATCGACACACGGAGACGGCGGTTGCGCGGCTCTGACGAATCGCAGTTTCCCCAGTTATTGCCGATCAAAGGCACCCCCCCTGCCCCGCCGCAACCGAGAATCGTGATCTTCATGCCCGAACCTTTCTTGCCTTACTTTGCCTTTACAGATTGTTCATAATCGCTTGTATAGACCGCGCACAGCAAGCGTTGTACTTCTCCCCCAAACGTCATACCGGCGAAAGCCGGTATCCAGTCCCCCTCTTTCCGCTTGTCCCAAACGGTTGGGTTGTAGGCGGTTTATGCCGCGTGGACACGCGGCCCCTGGATTCCGGCTTTCGCCGGAATGACTACATTGTTCCAGTTTTCCCTTACTAAACACGACTAATTTCACACCTTGCCTTTGTGAAAAGGTTAAAAAAGTTTTGCGTTGTCGCTTCCTCGATCACATTTTGCGCCACGCCTTTGACTTCCGCAAGACGCTTGGCCGTGTGGACGACGAAAGATGGCTCGGCCTTTTTGCCGCGCAACGGTACAGGCGCGAGGAACGGCGCGTCGGTCTCCACCAAAATCCGGTCAAGAGGTGCCTGCGCAGCAGTAGCGCGAATATCTTCAGATTTATTAAAAGTCAGCATACCAGAGAAGGAGAGATAAAACCCGATCTCTAGCCCGAACAGCGCGAGGTCATTCTTGGAACTGAAACAGTGAAAGACACCACGCAGCTTATCCTCGTTGCCCTTGCGCTCTTCGCAAAGGATACGGATCGTATCGTCCTCGGCCTCGCGCGTGTGGATAACCAGCGGCAGGCCGGTGCGGATACAGGCGCGGATATGCGTGCGAAAAACCCGCTCCTGCGCCGCGCGGGGGGCGTGCTCGTAGAAATAGTCCAAGCCTGTCTCGCCGATACCGATCATCTTGGGGTGAGCGGCGAGCTGTTCGATCTCCTCGACCGTGATCATCTGCCCCTCTTTTTCCGCCTCGTGCGGATGAACGCCGAGGCAACAGAAAACATCCGGCTCGCTTTCGGCGATTTCAACCGTCTTGGGAAAGTCAGGCTTGGAGATGCCGACCGTAACGACACGCCCTACCCCCGCCGCACGGGCGCGTTCGAGGAGGACGGGAATCTCGCTGCGGGCAATGCCGTCGTAATCAAGGTGACAATGGGAATCAATCAGCATGGGAGGACTCTATTGTAAAAAACAAGGCATCAATCGCGAGGAGGCTGAAAGCCTACGTGGCGATCCAGTCCCCGACTGAAACGACAGGACTGGATTGCTTCGTTGCTACGCGCCTCGCAATGACGAGCCTACCCCTTCGCCACCTCTGCCACAACATGACGCGGGAAGACGCCGGAGGGCGCGGGGAGCGGGGTGCCGCTGACCAAGGCTTTGTCGGCCGTCAGGCAGGCATAGTCCCGCGCATCGGCAGGAACGGCGAGCTGGGCCAGCATCTTGTCCATGGAGGCGGGCATCACGGGCTGGACCAGAATGGCGATACAGCGGACGGTTTCGGCCAGAACGTAAAGGACCGTTTCCATCCGCGCGGGATCGGTTTTCTTAAGGGCCCACGGGGCTTGCTCGTCCACATAGCGGTTGCTCTCGCCGATCACGGCCCAGATACGCTCAAGAGCTTTATGGAAGGCGTAGCCGTCAATCTCCTTACGCACCTCGGCCAGAAGGCCATAGGCCTTGCCGAGCAACACCTGATCCGCAGGGGTAAAATCGCCATGGCTCGGAACCATCCCGCCACAGTTCTTGGCGATCATAGAGAGCGACCGCTGGGCCAGATTGCCGAGATCGTTGGCAAGATCGCTGTTGATCCGTTCGATCAGTGCTTCGTCCCAGATATCGCCATCGTGGCCATAGGAAAAATCGCGCAGCATGAAATAGCGGATTTGATCGAGGCCAAAGCGACCAATCAGATCGGCTGGCGCGACGACATTGCCGACGGACTTCGACATTTTCTCGCCACGGTTATAGATGAAGCCGTGTCCGGCAACCACCTTCGGCAGCTCGATCCCCGCCGCCATCAGGAACGCGGGCCAATAGATCGCGTGAAAGCGGATGATGTCCTTGCCGATAATATGCACATCGGCAGGCCAATATTTGTCCATCAGCGAACCATCGCCTGCTTCGGGATAGTTCAGCGCGGTGATATAGTTCGACAGCGCATCGACCCAGACATACATGACATGATTGGGAGCGTCCGGCACCGGCACGCCCCACTTGAAGGTGGTGCGCGAGACGGACAGATCGCGCAGCCCCGACTTCACGAAATTATACACTTCGTTATAGCGCGACTTGGGTTGAATAAACGAAGGGTTGCGCTGGTAAAGCTCCAGCAGCTTGTCCTGATATTTCGACAGGCGGAAGAAATAGCTCTCCTCCTCCATCCACTCCACCGGCGCGCCAGTGGGGGCCAGCTTTTGGCCTGCGGAGGTCGTCGTCAGTTCCGTCTCGTCGAAATAGGCTTCATCGCGCACGGAATACCAGCCGGAATATTTGCCAAGATAGATGTCGCCGTTCTCGACCATCTTATTCCAAAAAGCCTGTGCGCGGCTTTGGTGGCGTGGCTCCGTGGTGCGGATGAAATCGTCATAGGTGATGCCGAGATCGTCATAAAGCTGTTTGAACTGGGCCGAGACGCGATCCACTAGCTCTTGTGGTGTAATGCCAAGCTTGGCCGCCGTTTGCTCGTTCTTCTGGCCGTGTTCGTCCATGCCCGTCTGGAACCGCACGTCAAAGCCGTCCAGCCGCTTAAAGCGGGCCAGCACGTCGCCGACGATAACTTCATAGGCGTGGCCGATATGGGGCTCACCGTTCGCATAGGGAATGGCACAGGTCAGATAGAAAGGCTTTTTGCTCATCGTGATAAACTCGCTTTTTAAGAAACAGCTTGCGCAATACCGGAAACCGCATTGATAAAGGCCAGCTTGTTATCCAGATTGGCCCCGCGTGCGACGGCGAAAGTGCGGTCTGTACTCTCCCACAGTTGCAAAGCCTTATCAAGCCGTCTGGCACCGCTTAGTTTCGCCGCAAGGCCCGTGGGATCATCGGTGCCCAACGCAACCGCACGG
Organism: Alphaproteobacteria bacterium; assembly: GCA_028683655.1. Lineage (GTDB taxonomy): Bacteria > Pseudomonadota > Alphaproteobacteria > UBA9219 > UBA9219 > UBA8914. The sequence continues at coordinate 1,957 of JAQUHK010000025.1, read as the reverse complement.
GCAGCCTGCCGCAAGGCATCAACGAGGCTATTGGTTAACACGGCAAAGGTTTCCGCATTCCCCTTTTTCCCGATCTGGTCGGCGAGCTTATGCAGGCGGACAAGGTCGAGCGTCGGCAGGAAGGACAGGATCGCCAGAAGCTCTTCGTAAAGGTCCAGAGCCTCGGTTTCCAAAAGCCGCAGGGCCAGACCGATGCTTCCAGAAGCGGCGGCGAAGAGCTTGTCCTGATTCATCCCCTCCGGCACTTCGACCGACAAACGGGCCATGATGGTGCGCAGTTGCGCCGGAGTCAGCGCATCCATCTTCAGCACGCGGCAACGCGAGCGGATGGTCGGCAGCAACGCGCCGATGGTGGTCGCGGTCATAAAGATGGTCGCGCCCGTCGGCGGCTCCTCGATCATCTTCAGGATCGCGTTCTGGCCGTTGCGACCAAGACAGTGAGCCTCGTCGATGATCGTGACTCGCCCACTGCCAAAGCTGGCGGTCATGCTCAGGAACGGAGCGATTTTCCGCGCCTCGTCCACCGGAATGGTTTCTTTTTGAATCCCCGTCTTGTCGTCAAACGGACGACGCAACACAAACAGATCGGGATGCGACTCCGCAGCGATGAGGCGAGCCGCCGGATGGTCGGGATTAAACCGCTCGAACCCGTTTTGCCCACCCGACAAAACCATATGCGCCGCATGATAGGCCAGCGTCGCCTTGCCAATCCCCTCTGGACCCGTCAGCAACCACGCATGGTGCATCTTCCCCGATGCATACGCCTCGCTAAGCTGCCGCTTGGCATCGTCATGCCCGATCACGGCACAAGACTGGCAAGGAGGAGGGAGTATCAGGTCCATAGGGCATTTGCTCCATTGAGTAAAAATTGCGTCATACCGGCGAAAGCCGGTATCCAGTCCCCACCCTTCCGCTAGCTCCTAGCGTTTGGTTCTCAGGCATCTTATGCCGCGTAGACACGCGGCGTCTGGATTCCGGCTTTCGCCGGAATGACCTTCTTTTTACAATTCGCTACAATATAGAGTAGTCTGTACGCCCGTACCATGCTTCATGCAGGAAGGGTATAAAACAAAACATCCAGAAACACATCAAGTTGTTGGCTTACCTCGGCAGGCGTGGCGGTTGCATTGACAACCTTGAACCGCTGCGGCTCGGCGGCAGCGAGGTCCAGATAGGCCTTCCGCAACGTCTCGTGGAAAGCCGTGTCTTGCTGTTCGAAACGGTCGGTTTCGGTGGCGCGGGCACGCATGCGGGCAAGACCGGATTCGACGGGCAAATCGAGGATGAAGGTCAGGTCCGGCTTGAACTCTCCGGCAATCAGGCGATAGGCCTCATCCACCACGGCGAGCCCCAGCCCCTGCCCTATCCCCTGATAGGCGCGGGTGGAATCGACGAAGCGGTCAGAGATCACCCATGCCCCGCGCTCAAGCGCAGGCCATATCGTTTTGACCAAATGCTCGCGCCGCGCCGCCATGATAAGCATCAGCTCGGTCATCGTGTCCCAAAAGCCGTGCTCTTTACCCAGCCACAGGCGGCGGATATCCTCCGCCCCCGCGCAGCCACCGACTTCGCGCGTGGCAATCGCCTCGATCCCGCGACGCGCCAAGGCCTCGACCAGCAAGGTGACCTGCGTCGATTTCCCGGCTCCTTCGCCACCCTCCAGCGTGATAAAGCGGCCCTTTGCCATCGGTTGCGCTTCCCTTTTAGGCCTTGCCCAACTTGCGTTTGATCTTGGCGATCAGCGCATCAAACCAGCCAAGGCGTTGATCGTCTTCCGTTGCGATGAGCGAGACTTCAATCGGCGCGATACCGTCTGCCGAAACAACAGCCTTACCCATAACTTGCCCCTTGGTGACAGGAGCCTCAATCTCTGGATACACGGTCATGTCAACCTTGATGCTTTTCTGCTTGCTGCGCAGAAGCGACAAGGTGATTGCCTTTTCCGGCGCAACAGGCA
>JAQUHK010000150.1 GCA_028683655.1 Alphaproteobacteria bacterium | reverse complement strand
GAAAATTCAAATCGATCCTTTCACGTTTCATGGTCATCGCCACGCTCTCGGTTTCGCTGGCGACCGCCACGCTCTTCTGGCAATCCCAGACCGCCAAAGCCGTGGATCTGGAATGTACCTTCTCTACCACCGAAGGGACGAATAGCTGGCACGTAGCCGCGAACTGGTCATGTGGCCAGGTGCCTGATCTGAACAGCAACGTGACCATCACCTCCACGGTCAACGTCTTCAGTAGTGCTGTGGCAAAGCAGGTCAACCTGAATGCCGGTTCCAACCTCAAAGCTTGGGGCAACACCATCCAAGTCTATGGCGACTGGTGGGCCAATGAAGGCTCGACCTTCACCTACGGCACCAGCACGGTCGAATTCGTAGGCACCGCGGTGGGGCAAATGATCAACGGCTGGGTACCGACCGATGAATTTTATAATTTGACCATCAATAAGTCTGGTGCCGGAACAGTAAACTCCTGGAATCCTGTCACGGTTTATGGGGTTACTCACGTGGCAAGCGGCACTTGGACCATCGGTGATTTTTACGCCACTAACTTTTCGGGCGCGGTAACAGTCGACGCCGCCGGCAGATTGACCACCCAAGCTGGGGATGCAGATGTGACCTTCGGGAGCACGCTGACGAACAACGGAAATCTGCATCTTTCCGGTTTGGTTACCGTGCAGGATGATGTCCTGAATGATGCCGATGGTCTATTTACGGTTTCCAGCACTCGTCTTACAGGCGTTACCCTAAGAGGCGATCTAGAGAATCGTGGTACGACCAATGTGGATGGAAAAATCAGGCTGTGGCAAAACCTCACGAATACAGGGGTTTTTGCTGGACAGGGTTTTAATGGACGCCTTATCGTAGGTCAAGAATGGGATGTGTATATCGATGGCGTGAACTTTACCTACATGGATGTCATCTCGCCCGGTGCCAAGGTATTCCTCAGGAACAGTGGCGCTACCATTGAGGAGCTCACGGTCACCAATGGGACGCTCTATGCTGACGGTGTAGACTTAACAGCTTATTCTACTTATATAGATGTTGGCGCGACTGTTACCTCAACCTCCGGTACGCTTAATCTTGGGATAGCAACGAGCGATGGAAATATTGGCTCGCAGACAGGTGACATTATCTTTGATGAACTTACCATGAGTAGTTTGACTGGCGGCGTTCTCGATATCGGTACCGGTACTGCCACCAACACCCTTGCAATCAGCGGCGATGGCACCATTAATCTTGGGACCGGCAGACTGGCGTTGGTTGGTACTCTGGATGTGAGCACTGTAATAAATTATAACCACGGCACCATAAGATATGCTGGTTCTGAGGGAGCGACGGTTCGTGTCCTTCCTTACTACGGCTTGGAAATTGCGGCTTCAGGCGGTGCTGTCCTAGCGGGCAATGTGACTTCGACTGGACCCTTCAAGAACCTGTCAGGATCAATGCTCAATGTCGGCAACAGTATTTTTACCGCCCTCGGCTCGAGTTTTATCAACCTAGGGACACTCAACTCCGGCATGTCCGGCGTGATCAAGCATCCTGCTGAATTAGTCGCCTTCACCGCGGCTGACGGGTCTACTCTAGCCGCTGCTACCTCAACTGAATCCTTTTATGTGACCGTGTCTGACGGCAACCGAAACTTAGACGGCACGTCCGCAGAAGTATTCGCGATCTCCCTCACCACCAACGTCGCTGCTGGAGAAGATACGATGACGCTTGATTTGACCGAAACGGGTCTGGCTACCGGCGTCTTCAAATCCGCTGCCATCCCCGTGGCGGAAGGCGTCGTCGTCGTTGAGGACGGGACAATCCAAATAGCTGCTCCTGGCACCATGACTGTGAGCTATGTAGATTCAAACGACGCCTCCGATTCCGATTCGCACACCATCGATCTCGTAGCCGCTCCAGCTGAAGAAGAAGATGCTCCCGCTGCTTCACCTACACCGGTCCCATATGGCAACTCCGTCCCTTCGGCCATCGCCCCGGTCGTAGCCACTTCGACTCAAGATGTCTATCCGACCGCGCTTGGCGGCGAGGCCTTGGATGATAGCTCGATCCGTTGGTCCTTCCGCTCTGGCACTGCTTCCGCGAGCGGTTACTTAATCATAGACACCTCCAGTGGCCGCATCGTGGCCAGCAGTACGGCCTCCAGCTTGGACTTCCTGGATGAGAAGAATTTGGCTCAGCTTACCAGTTACTGCAATCGCGCCATCCAATCTTTCACCGCGGCTGGCGCGTCGCCCCTCCAAGCCTACTCCAACTTCCCCTGCGTCACGACCTTGGCAAAGCCGGCCAACCTCAAGCGCGAGGCTTTGTCTTGGCGCTGGTTCGGCCGTGACTTGGTCGTTGGCCTCGATGACCAGACTGCTGCCGGTGAATACGGTTTCCGCTTGATGGACAAGGGCGAATGGTTGGCTCCGGCTTTCACCGCTGCGCCGAACGGCGTCTACAGTCCGTCAGTCCCGTCCTTCTTCCAAAGTCTCAAAGCCTGGAGCCGCGAGTTCAGCTTCAAGGGCTTGGATTATCGGACTGCGCCGAAATTCCAGCTTATGCTCAAGACAGCTTCTGGCACGCAAGAAATCTTCAACTTCGAAACTCCGCGCCCGACCATCAAGCCCACCTTCCAAACAGAATTGATCATGGTCTCGCGTACGCTTAAAACCTTGCCGCGCGTCAGCCGCTAAACCTATGACTATCAAGCGTTCCTTATCCACGCTCTCCCTGGCCGCCGTCTTGTTCTGGCCAGTGCTGACTAGCGCTGCCGAGCAGGTTTCAGTCCTGAACTACCAACTCAAGTTCACCAACACTAGCGCCGAGACCGCCGACAACGTCCATCTCAAGAACCCCATTCCAGCCGGCACCGCTTTTTACCCTGGCAGCTTGGTGGTTGATGGCGTAGCCCAGACCGACGCCCAGGACGGTGACCATGCTTGGTTTGATGGTTCCGAACTGCACTTCACCTGGGCCAGCGTCGACCCGAACCAGACGCACATCATGCAGTATGGCGTTTACCCCTTGTCCGGCACGCAAGAAAAAGACATCCAAAACCAAGCTGTTATCTTGCCTCCGGATAACGCCGACCCGGAAACCCAAACCGTCGTCGTCCAAGAGACCTTCGTCTGCGGTAACGGCAAGGTCGAGCAGAATGAGGTCTGCGACAGCGGCGCTGCCAACGGCCAAGCCGGCAAATGCAACCAGGCCTGCACGGGTATGGTCGCCAAAGCCGTAATTCCAAAACAGACTCCGCCGGAAGAATCCCAACAGGCGCCTGTCGCTTCAGCGCCTAGCACCGCGAGCGGAAACGGGGAGTCGGGGAGCGTGGTTCCAGAACCTGTCGTCTCCTCCGAGCCCGCCACGCCGACCGTCCCCGTCATCGAAAACGCCCAACCGACTCAACCTGAGCCGGTGGTCGTGAGTCCCGAAGAGAGCGCCGGCGTTCTAGCTGGTCTCGCTGGTCGCGTTTCCGGTGCTTATGAGGAAGTCGCCGAGGTCCTGGCTAACCCCGCGGTCCAAACCACGGCCATCCCGTCCTTGAGCATCTTGGCCTTGGGCAACGTCGCCGCCTCCGCCGGTTACCTGACTTTCTTCAACTATCTCTACTTCCTCTTCACCCAACCGATTGCTCTCATCGCCCGTCGCCGCAAGGATAAATTCGGCGTGGTCTATGATTCTCTGACCAAACTTCCGTTGGATCTCGCCGCGGTCCGCCTCAAGAACTCCGCCGGCCGCATCATGCAGACCCGCGTCACCGACAGCCAGGGCCGCTACAACTTTTTGACCAAAGCCGGTGACTACTCGGTCGAGGTCGATAAGCTCGGCTACACTTTCCCCACGCGCTTGTTGGCCGGCGTGAAAGAAGACTTGGACTACGTGGAGCTGCTGGGTGAAAACAAAGTATCCTTCAAACGCGATGGTTTGCTCTCCAGTAACATCCCGGTGGACCCGAAAGGCGACGAACGCACGCCGGACGATGTTAAGCGCAAGGTCGCGTTCCGCAAATTCCAAGGCGCTTTCGCCCTGCTGACCACGCTGCTCTCCATCGGCGCCCTGGTCTTCTATCCAAGCTGGGAATATCTCTTCATGGCCGCCTTCCAAGCTGCGACCTACCTGATGTTCCGTCGCTTGTCAGTCAAAAAGCTGCCTCCGCACACCGGCAAGATCATGGACACGAGCGGTCGCCCTCTAGTCAACGCCGTAGTCCGCATCATGGACGCCAAATTCAATCGCGTGCTCGAGACCCAAGTCACCGATTCTCAAGGTCGTTACGCCTTCCTAGTCGGTCGTGGCCAGTTCTTCCTCACCGCGAACTTGGCTGGCTACGAACAGTTCAAGACCGAAACTATCGATTGCTCAGGCCGCGCCAAGACTTCGGTCATCGATCGCGAGCTCAAGTTGAAACCTGCCACGCCTCCAGTCAAAACAAAACTTCCCGAAATGCAAAAAACCGGCTCTTAAGCCGGTTTTTTCTTGCAAGAAGTCTAGGAGCTGCCGCTTGTGCAGTTCGTGCGATATAATCCTGCCATATGGCACAAGGTTTCAATCTCGAGTCCACAGGCAACCAATATCAAACCATCCTTCAAGCCGCTAATGACCGGATAGCTAAACTCTCCGGCAAACCGTATGGCGACAATCCGCTCATCAAAGCCGGTTGGGAGGGCGAACGTGAACGCATGCTCCAAGGTGCCGCTGGCTTGATTCTCGAAAAAGTCGGCAAAGCCACGCCAGAAGAGTTGAAGGAAGCCGTGGCTCCCGAAGACCTGAAGCAGGTCTTGCTCAAAGCTGGTGCCGGTTTGGATAAGTTGATGCAAGCTGGAGTGGGGAAAGAGGAGCTTCGGTACTGGACGGCAAAAAGATCGGGCAGGTTAAGGATCTAGTCAT
>JAQUHK010000149.1 GCA_028683655.1 Alphaproteobacteria bacterium | reverse complement strand
CCAGTGAGGTAGAATGTTGCGCTCGAATGCTCAAGCACTGAAGTATGCTTCTGCCGGAGAATGTTGGCGATGTAGTCCTCGTTGCGCCGGGTCTTCACGTTCGGCTTGTGGAAGGACTGGTAGCATGCTCGACCTGCAAACTCCGCAAGATGATCCATGCCGGTCGAATCGGGATCTTGCTCCATGTAGTCGTCAATGACGTGCGTGGGTCGTGTGTAGGCGATCAACTCGACGCTCAGTGGAGCGATTTTCGATGCGGACGATTCGTCTGTCATTGTCTTCTTTCTATAGTAGTTGCAAAAGTGCCCCCAGCAGGGCTCGAACCTGCGACATCTCGATTAACGTACCACTTCGACTTTCGCCGCCACTCTCGTGTTCGTGGTCTGGACTATCCCTTCACCGTAGCTTGCGCCGTAGGTGTCACCCGTCTAGTCTCTACACCTTCCGCTTTTGCGGCTTGGCTCGGGATCGCCATCTCTTACGAGTAAGGGTTCCCCGAATTTGAGTGATGTCATCTTGATGGTTTCCCACCAAGCGCTCCTATTGAAGTCGAGAGCTCTACCAACTGAGCTATAGGGGCGTGCATATTAAGTTGTAGCTCTCCCACCAGGATTCGAACCCAGAATCGCTGGACCAAAACCAGCTGTGTTGCCATTACACTATGGGAGATTAAAGCCGGAAGCAGCTAATCCTCTAAACCGGTCGCCGAAAAGCGAACGAGCGGTCTGTCGTGGGACGCTTAGGCGGTTGATAGGCAGGGAAAGCGCCCTTAACTTCCGACTGGATCATCGAGGCAGTCTCCCAACATTCCCGATGAATCCGAGCCTCCTACCAGAATCGAACTGGTATCAATAGTTTACAAGACTATTGTTTTACCATTAAACTAAGGAGGCAGTCTCTATGGAATTATAAGTACTTCCATGGCATCCGCTAGGGATGTGTCCCATGTACGAGAAAAAGTTCTCAAATTCCCTGCTGCAAATTGAGCATGAACCGGAACCTTTGCTGTAAGTTGATTCTACCATACGCGGCACAGTTTTGAGCAATTTACCGCTTCTTCTCGTATTACACGTCACGCATGACGGTACAAGATTGCTGGGGTCATTGTTAGATTTATTGTCGTCGATGTGATCAACTTGTACCTTCGGAAGATCTACATCTTCTATGCCCCATCGAAGCGCGCACCCACACCAGTGACATTTTGGATTCTCTGTGTAGTTGTCGTAGCAGACTGCCATGTGCTCAAGAACCCAGCCTCTTTTTGAAAGAGGATGCGCGGCAGCATACGCGCCATGTAGAGTGACGTATCCGCCACTATCCTCCCCGCGCTTCCATCCTTCTCGGTACCGCGCTTCTCGCTGTTGCTTGCGTCTGAGACTTTCTACGTTCCGATCTGCTTTTTCATTAGCATACCGAATTGTAACGATCCTTTTGCGAATATCTCTGCAGTTGCTTGAGCAAGTTTTCGCGCGACCACGTCGTCCCATAACGTCACCACAGATCTGGCAAAATCGTCTTTTACCGTGTCCGCGTTTGGTGCCCATGTTCTTAGCGGCTGTCGCCAAACTCGAGCTCCCACGCCTGGACGACAGAACGTTCCGACATTCCACTGTACCAGCGAACTGTGATGTCTCCCTTCTTGGAGACCTTCTCAACAGTACCGGACCGGCTGTTGAGGCGATCGTAAACGGTATCGCCCTCGTGGAACTGCATGTTTCTCCTTAGAAGTTAGGTAGGTAGACGCTCTCCGACGGGTGTCGGACTCTTGCGAGCGGGGAAGGAGCGTCTACCTCTCCTGGCACGGTGCGGATGCCGCGGACTTTTTCTGTGTGAGGGAAAGAGTTCGGGACCCGTACCAGGTAGTTTGGCCACCGGGGAGATAGACGGTACATCGCAACCAACCAGCCCGTTGCGCTCTCCCCGGTTGTTATGTGGCTGTCCACGCCGTTCCCTCTTTGTTCAGACGATCAGAACGGGTCGCCGTCGGGCAGGGTCGGCGGCGCATCGTTCGCAGCCGGCGGAGCAGCGGGAGTCTCATCCGCGACCGGAGGGGCAGCGGGCTGCGAGACGGGCGCTGGTGCCTGGGTGTTGTCCACCGGAGCAGACTGCGGAGCCTGTGACGCAGCAGCCGGAGGAGCCGACTGAGGCGCGGGAGCCGGTCCCGGAGGCGGGCTGGGCTGAGCGTTCTGCGGCGGAGTGTTCGTGATCGGCGACGGAGCACCGGGAGCCGCATTCGGCGCGGACTTGAGCGGCGAGTACGACTTCAGCTCGTTGCGGTCTGTGCCCTGGTACGCCTTGATACCGACCTGGCCGCGGAACTTCTTGCCGATGAGCTCTTCAGCGAGCTGGTGGTCGGACGGATCCTTGGCGAAGTACTCCTTGCTGATGCCGATGGCGGCCATCTGGCGGAAGAAGATGCCGAGAGCGGTGGGGTTCTCCGGAGACAGAACGAGCTGCGACCAGACGAGACGGCCCTGATACGGACCGCTGATCACGCGACACGTGATCTTCCACATCTGCTTGGCGTTGCCGCTGAGCTTCGCTTCGGACTTCGTGATCTCGAAGTCGTAATCGGCGGGCGGCAGTGGAGTGAGATCCTCGAACGCACCATCGGCGTCGTCGATGAGCGAAGACCATGACTTAAGAGGCATTGCTTAGTTTCCCTTCCAGATCTCAGGCAGATGCCTGAGGTTCGGTTGACTCGGCCGGCGTCTCCGGTCCGAAAACGTAATCGAGGATCATCGGAACCGTCGGGTTCTCGAGCTCTGCTGGGATCCTACCGCCAACACGCTCACCCACCTGGTACATATCGTTCGGACCAACAAGAAGTCTGAACGATGTCATCTGATTCTGCTGCTCGTCACGCCAGGTGTAGACGTGCGCCGCGGCAGTGACGTCGAACAGGTACGGAAGATATGTGAGAGACTGTCCCTGCAGCTGCGGGATCTTGAGTCCCTTGTCCACAGTTTTCGACATCGCCACCAGCACAACGCTGGTCAGCGGTCGAATCGGATTCTCACACAGATCTCGGAAGTCACGAAGCATTCCCATGAAGTTCCGGAACACCTCGCCCCAGTCCTGCGTCTGCATCTGGTTACGACCCGAGATCTTGTCGACCAGCTTCTGCTGGAGTTCCGAGATCGAATCGACGACCAGACTCGTGAACGGATGCTTGCCCGATTGCAGCCACTGGTACGCGAGAGTCGCATCATCGTAGTTGCGGATCTTAACAACCGCGGTATCCCATGTTCCGTCGAACTCTGGCGGAGCAGTTCTTGGATCCCAGACTACCGCAGTGATCGGCAGAAACCGCGTACCACCCTCACAGTCAAGGTAGCACATCGGCTTCGGACTTGTTGATGCAAACGTACTCTTACCTGCCTTGGCGGGGCCCTGAAGCAGAATACTGATGCTTCTTCCCAGACTCACTTGATCGTCACCTCCTGTCGTATCGTGTCGTGCTGTTGTTGGTTAGATCCTATCACGGATCTCAGTAGAATGGTATATCTACTCACAATAATTATGATGCAATTTCTTCGGTCTCAGACGCTCCGTACCGCTCATGCGGGTCACCTTGCGTGTAGAGATCATTGACCATGTCGCTGATGTCAGTGTTGTCTTCAGCCATGTCACAGACATGCTTGAATGGACAGTAGCGACATTGCTGGCCTGGAGTCGGGTATGCAACCAGCTTGTGATCGACGCCCTCATCGAGGTGCTTAACCACTCTAATGTAGTCGGTGAGTGTTCCGATGAGTCGCGTATGGAATGACAGCAGACGACGCTTACGGTGATGGATCTCGACTCGCTCGTAATACGGAGGCTTGGATCGAGGTCCGCGGGTCACCTTGCGAAGCATGATGAACACAGCGCCCTGGAGGAATTGGTGATCGCCCTCCTTGTAATTCAGACGCTCGAGCAGCATGTATGTCAGAAGCTGCTCGTTCATCAAAATGTCGTCGGTAAGACGAGTGAAGTTGTTTGTCGTCTTCCAGTCCATGATGAGATTCTGCCCGGTATGCGTGTCCTTGACCCGGAGATCCATCTTGCCGACTAGTCTGACTTTCTCGCCGGCGATTTCCATGTCGTAGCTGAGTTTTTCCTCGACACCGAGCACTTCAAGGTTCATATCCGCGCCAGTCTCTGCCAGCCACTCAATGTAGCCGACGAGCATGATCCGGCCGAGTTCGGTCTCTTTGCGCCATGCACGTTCATCAAAGACGACTCCAGAACTGATAAGTGTCTCGAGTTCGGCTTCTGCGATTTCGACGTATGCCTCTTCGAGGTCGTGACCGTACGCGTAGTGACGTTCAAGCGCCGCGTGAACTCGGGTTCCCAGATGAAGCGGTCCCATAACCGGCTCGTGGCGGTCTCTCAAGCCCAGATAACTTGAAAAGTACCACTTACGCCGGCAGGTCTTAAACGTACCGATGTCCGAGTTCGACACCTTCAAAGGTCCTCGTCGTACGCGAGGTGTTAGGCCGAAATGTAGCTCGCTCATCTAATACCCACTCTCATCTTCATTCCAGTCGAGTCCGGCCTCTTCGTAGCCGTTCTTCACGCCAAGCGTCTGGACGGCCCCAGTCCACAATTTATCGGCATGAGCGCGGATCTTCTCGGTGATCAATACCATAGCGCGCTCGTAGTCCATCTCGACGGCCTTATCGGCCTGTGCACCAAGTTCAAGGCTTAGCTTACCGTCCTGGAAGGACAGACGGTACAAACCTTCGAACGTGGTGGCGTCGTCTTGGGTCTCGTCAGGTGTCGTGTCACTCACTGTCTTCTCGTCTCGTAGTCGTGTACTCGATGTAGAGTATGCGATCTAGATAGATCTGCGCCTCTCCAGGCTCGTCCTGTGTCTGTACGGGAAACAATTTCA
>JAQUHK010000148.1 GCA_028683655.1 Alphaproteobacteria bacterium | reverse complement strand
GCCGCCGAGCCTAAAGCTCCGGCAGCGACCAAGTAACACCAACCCGTGGATGAAAAGCCTCACCAGTCCCCTAACGTCATCGCGAGGAGCGCAGCGACGTGGCGATCCAGTCCCCAAAAGTTTCAAACAGCAGGACTGGATTGCTTCGTCGGCCAAGGCCTCCTCGCAATGACGTCATGGGGCAATTCATTCACGGGTTAACACCCGAAAAACCCGAAAGGCCAGCCTATGCTTGATGATGTCGTCGTTGAACCCGCTTTTGCCGGAGAACCGAAGAATGCGGTAATTATTCTTCATGGCCTTGGCGATTGCGCCAGCGGCATCATCGGGCTTGGCGAAGCGTTTCGCCCCGCCCTTCCCAACACCGTTTTTCATGCCCCGAACGCGCCCTTTCCCTGTGACTTCTCGCCCTTTGGATTCCAGTGGTTCGGAGGACAGGACTGGAGCCCTGCGGTTGTGCTGACCGGCATTCAAAAAGCCGCGCCGATGCTCAATGAGTATATCGACCATGTGCTGGCTACTCACAAGCTGACCGCCGATAAACTGGCCTTGGTCGGGTTTTCACAGGGCACAATGATGAGCCTTCATGTCGCGCCGCGCCGCGAAGAAAAGCTGGCCTGCGTCGTCGGCTATTCCGGTGCCTTGGTCGAGCCTGAACTTCTGCCCAAGGAACGCAAATCGGCTCCGCCCGTTTTGCTCGTTCACGGCACGCATGATGATGTCGTGCCTTTTGCGTCGATGAATTATGCTCTGGCTGGCTTGCATAGTGCCAATATCAACGCCTCAGGTGTTCCCTGCGAAGGCGTGATGCACAGCATTAATGACAAGGGCGTTGAGCAAGGTGCCCTCTTCCTACGCAAGGCGTTGGGTTACTAAAGCTGATGAGCGTGAGCACGATGGCAAATGGAGGCAAAAAGAGGGGCTTTCCGTCCTCTGAATCCGCCCTTTTTCGAGCCACGCTTTCAACCTGAAAAAATCGTTTAGAATCAACATGCCCGCCTCAAAACGGCCTCTGTGACGCACGTGAGGCCTAGTCAGGTACGATTCCGCCTCTGTTTGCAAATTACTTTCATATCAACATATTGAAATATAACGCTTTTTCTAAAATCGAGAGGTCCCGGCAACCCATTGATTCAAAACGATTTTCTGAATCACGCCCTGCGCAAACCCAAACTGACGAAAGTCTCACGCCTTCTTGGGAGGCTCCCAACGACAACAGCATCCGCTCCCCCAATTCACGCAGGGACCAAGAGCCGCCAGCAAGGCAAAGACAGCCAGCCCCAGCGAAGCCAGAATATTCCAGTTCGCCATCGTAAAGCCCAGAAAGGTGAAGTTGATCTCGTCACAGCTGACGCGCGGCGCAGCCATCAAGGCTTCGCGGGAAATCGGCGTCCCTGCCCCACCTAAAACAGCAGGATTGACATCGCATTTGTCTGTCCCCGCCCACCAATGCAACTCTACGCCCGAGTGGAAAACAGCGATCCCCGCATTGATAAAAAAGCCCAGCGCGATCACCCCAAGGATCATCCGCGCCTGACGCTCGCGCTTTTGCACAGCCAGCGCGACAATAGCCAAAAACGCCGCCAAAGCATAAGGCACACGCTGATAGAGGCACAGAATACAAGCCTCAACGCCAAAGAAATGCTCTGCGATAAACGCCGTCGCCAAAGAGCCGACCGAAGCCGCCAACAACGCCAGCCCCGCCATCGGCATCACAAAAAGCTTCTTATGAAGCAAAAGGAGAAAAGAAGAGAATCCAGACATGGCCGGATGGTACGCCCGCATGGCGGGTTAGTCCAGTCCTCAAGACAAGTGAACCTGTCCTCTCTGCTCTCCACACCCCCACCCAATTACCACTTCAAAAATATGCTTAACTGCATGCTTGTTAACACGAAAATATTTAGCATTGTTGCATCGCATTAAACGAATTGGGTAAAAGAATACAATTTCTTTTGACCATAATACAAGAAATCCATAAAGTTGCCGCCACCGTTATGAATCACTTTGTCAATTCGCAAAAGGGTACACACATGAAGACCGAACGTTCTCGCGGCATCATTCAAACTGTCGCGCTAGCACAGTGCACCTTCAATCAACCTCTTGCTGCCATTGCGGCATACGACCAGTTTCTAAGGCAGGATTTTGTCAAGAGCAACCCAAACAAAGCCTTCCTTATCATTGTTGATGATACACCTTACGTTAATCTGGCAACAATCAAGTACGAAGAAATCGCGAAGCAGGATGATCGCGTCTTTTATTTCCACATACCGGTTCGCCCCGACCACCTCAACGCCATTGACACAAAAGAAGCCATAAAAAGATTTCCCAAAGCGTATCGCTGGCTTCGTGATCCTGAAATGCGGGCTCTTTATGATGAGTCTATCCCCTCAACGCACGAAACGAAGCTATGCTATCTTCAACAACCCGATGTTTCACAAGTCTTGGCCTTAAAAGGCCGTAAAGCCTATAACGCCATGCTCGCCGAAGCAGGGGTCAAACGCAGAAATGGCGATCCCATTTCACCGATTGACTGGGAACGCGCTGTAAATCAGGTTTTTGATCACCAGACAGGCATCTATCCTGCTCTGCGTCGTCCGCTTCTGGCCAGCAAACGACTTATGGCCATACGTCTTGCGGAAAAACTCGATGTCGATATGCTCGCCCATCTTGACGACGACTGGCTCCGCGCCAACTGGATCGATAGCCAAATCAAAGCCCTTAAACACGCCGACATCACAGGCAAAGCCCATTACCCCGTTTTCATCCAAACCGACGAAATGAATGCTCCCGTCTGGGCTGTTGCCAACCTGCGCCAAACAGGGGTCGGGCATATCATCGGATTCAATGGAAAACAAGCACAGGGCGAAATCAACGAACCACAGGAAGTGCAAGGCTGGAGTATTGCCCATCGCATGGGGAACGCCCTCCCTAAGGGGTTTAGTCTTCCTGAAATACCGCCTGTTACCTTTGGCGAGGATTATATTTTCTTGAAACGGGCTCGCGAACTTGATCTTGTCGTCAAACGCCAAACTGATTTTTCGGATGCTGGCGTTCGCGGTATCTTTGGAAGCAGCAACTCGGACAATATTGTCTCAAAGGTATTGTCTCCCGACAATGCTCTGCTGCCACCACCAGACGAACAGAAAGCCATTCAAAACTATTTCCTCCGTTTACGGTCCGACTTCGTTTTCGCGCAGAAAAAAGCCCGCATGCCATCCGGCAAAAGACCTCACCTTTCAAGCCGCTTGCTTGAAATGCCCTCCGGTGCCCAATGACAAAAAATGATCATCCGATGAAGGACGGCCTTGAAACAGGCTGCCTCAACGGCGAGTGCGTCCAAATACCCGATGGACGTGAACTGTATCTCTATGGCCCATGGAGCGGCTCGCCAAGCTGGCCGCACCTGACCGAACCCAAGCAGAAAAACACCGCGCATTCGCGCTGGCATCCGCTGCGTCAGGAATGGGTGACCTATGCGGCGGCACGTCAGAACAGAACCTACAAGCCGCCAGCCAACAGCTGCCCCCTGTGCCCCCATGCACCAGGAGGCGAGCTTCCGCTTGACGCCTTTACAATTGCTGTTTTTGAAAACAGGTTTCCTTCTTTTCAAATCCAGAACGAGTTCGCGCCTGATCTTTCTTCTCATGACCTCCAGACAAAACCGGCCAAGGGTCGTTGTGAAGTTGTCGTCTATTGCAGCGCGCATGAAGGCAATCTTTCATCAATCCCACAGGAAAATCGCGAACTGCTTTTAAAGGTCTGGGGGGCCCGTCGTCAGGCTCTTTTGACACATGACGAGATTTCTTTTGTTATGCCCTTCGAAAACAGAGGGGAAGATGCTGGGGTTACGCTCCACCATCCTCATGGACAAATCTATTCTTTCGAAGAGCTGCCCCCTATTCCGGCGCGCATGGCCGATTCATTCGCCAAGGGCTACAGCCTGCACAATCAAATCAGCAAGTGCCCCGAACAGACCGTTATTGATACCCCAACAGCTAGCGCCTTTGTTCCTCCTTTCGCACGGTTTCCTTATGAATGCTGGCTTTTGCCTAAAGCCTTCCACCCCGCTCCTGACCATATGAGCGAGCAGGAAATTGGCGACATGGCCCTTTTGCTGCAAAGAATGGTCAAACTCTATGATACTTTCTTCAAGAGAACCTGTCCGTATGTCATGATTGTCTATATGGCCCCCAAAGGGATGGAGGACGTTTTTCCATTCCATATCCAGTTCTACCCGTTCTTGCGCAGTACCGACCGCTTGAAATATCTGGCCGGATGCGAACAGGGAGCTGGCAGTTTCCTTGTCGATGTCCTTCCCGAAAATGCAGCCTCAGATCTTCGAAATGCAGGAGAAAGCCTATCATGACCACAAACGCTTACGCCTATGCTCGCGCCAACCTGATCGGCGAGCATACCGACTATAACAACGGGTTTGTCCTGCCAACGCCCATCCCCTTCAAAACGGAAGTCACCATTGAGCCTTTGCCGACGGAAGCCGATGGAACCATCCGCGTTACCAGCAAAGCCTTTAATGAAACCATCGACTGCAAGATTGGCCAAGCTCCCACAGACGGCTGGGCCGATTACATCATGGGTTGCTGCACGGTTTTGAAAGAAAAGGGCATCGAGATTCCTCCGGTTCACCTGACGCTGGATACCTCGATCCCGATGGGGGCAGGCATTTCCAGCTCGGCCGCCTTGCTGGTCGCCGTACTGCGCGCCTTTAATACGCATTTGCGCCTCTCGCTTTCGGCCCTCGACATTGCGCGCTTAGCGCACAACGCCGAAAAACATTATGTCGGCGTTCCTTGCGGCATTATGGACCAGTTCGTCTGCGCCCTCGGACAACTTAATCACGCCTTCATGCTTGATACACTGCATCAAACCTTCGAGCAGGTTGCCCTTCCCGACAGCGTTGTTGTTATGTTGGTCAACTGCGGCAAAAAGCACCGCCTTGCA
>JAQUHK010000147.1 GCA_028683655.1 Alphaproteobacteria bacterium | reverse complement strand
ATAAAGAAAGGGGATCCATCCCATCCTAGGGGGGGAGCGGATTTGCTTGCCGTCTTAAGCAAACATGTTCCGCACGCAACCGCCATCAGGAAACCAAACGCCATCAAACGGAAATGGGCCTTTGAAAATGGAACGGGCATCCATCCCACTGAAGTCTTTGTCTATCCTTTGTGCAAAGTGCCTTTTGGAAACAAACTGGATGGGATTGCGCTCGATATTTTCAACAGCGTCTTCACACCAAAAGCCCTTGGTTATCCGGAAGATTCCTTGGTCCCGCAAGCGATGAAGAGTGCTTTTGAATCGATGGCTGGCAGGCTCTATCGCCACAAAGGCCCCCTGCTTCCTCACCATCACCTGATCGACATTTCACCAACCAATCATATGTAATCGACCTTTCGGAAACCCTGCCCCGCCGCTCTGTCCAGACGGCGGGGTTTCTGTTGTCCCGACTTCCCCCCGACCCCCGAATGCCGACCCCCGATCCCCTTCCTCTTTTCTTCTCTTTCCTTTCCCCTTGCCCCTCCCCCGCCTGCATGGTACATCTTCCCGCCATCATTCAAATCCCAAGCCTTAGGGGGCAAAGATGGCCAATTTCCGTGAAGCTCTGACTTTTGACGATGTGTTGCTTGTTCCGGCGGCCTCCTCTGTGCTGCCTGCCGATGTCAACACGGCGACGCGCTTTTCGCGCAATGTCAAGCTGAACATCCCCCTTGTCTCGGCAGCCATGGATACGGTGACGGAAAGCAGCCTAGCCATTGCGCTGGCTCAGGCGGGTGGTATCGGCGTGATCCACCGCAACATGTCGCCCGCCAAACAGGCCGATGAGGTCCGCAAGGTCAAGCGGTTTGAGTCGGGCATGGTCATGGACCCCGTGACGATCCGCCCCGAAGAGCCCCTTCACGTCGCACTCAGCCTGATGGCCGAGTTCCGCATCTCTGGCATTCCTGTCGTCGAGCAACCCTCGGGCAAGCTGGTCGGCATTGTCACGCACCGCGATGTGCGTTTTGCCGAGAATCAAAGCCAGCCCGTCTCCGAGCTGATGACCAAGGAGAACCTGATTACCGTGGGCCTGAATGTCGGCCGCGACGAATGCCGCGCCCTTCTCCACAAAAACAGGATTGAAAAGCTGATCGTGGTGGACGAGTCCTATCGCTGCGTCGGGCTTCTGACCGTCAAGGATATTGAAAAGGCCCAGCTTCACCCGAACTCCTGCAAAGACTCCAACGGCTGCCTACGCGCCGCTGCCGCGATTGGCACGGGCAAGGATTCGCTGGAACGCGTCGAGCATCTGGTCGAAGCGGGAGCCGATGTGATCGTCGTCGATACGGCGCATGGCCATTCGGCGGGCGTGCTGGCCGCTGTGCGCCTGATCCGCGACACGGCCAAGGGCGTGGACATTGTCGCGGGCAATATCGCCACCGCCGCCGCCGCGCAGGCCTTGATTGATGCGGGCGCGGATGCGGTGAAAGTCGGCATCGGGCCGGGTTCTATCTGCACCACGCGTATTGTGGCGGGCGTTGGCGTGCCCCAACTCACCGCCGTGATGGACGTCGCCTCGGTCTGTAAAGGTCAGGGTATTCCGCTGATCGCCGATGGCGGCATCAAATTCTCGGGCGAAATTGCCAAGGCCATTGCCGCCGGAGCCGATTGCGTGATGCTCGGTTCGCTGTTTGCCGGAACGGACGAAGTACCGGGGGATGTGATCTTGTATCAGGGCCGTTCGTATAAGGGCTATCGAGGCATGGGCTCGATGGGCGCGATGGTGGAAGGCTCCGCCGACCGCTATTTCCAAAAGGCCGACTCGAACAACCCGAACAAGCTCGTCCCCGAAGGCATCGAAGGCCGCGTTCCCTATAAGGGAGCCGTCTCAAACGTCATTCACCAGCTTATCGGCGGCCTGCGCGCCTCCATGGGCTATACGGGCTGCGGCACGATTGCCGAGATGCAGGAAAAGGCCGAGTTCGTGCGCATCACGGGCGCGGGCCTGCGCGAAAGCCACGTCCACGACGTGACGATCACGGCGGAGGCTCCGAACTATCGGGCAGAGTGAGACGGGGAGCATATAGCCCCTATCACCCTCCCCTTGCGGGAGGGTCGATATTTCGACTCGCAAAGCGAGAGGAAATATCGGGGAGGGGTCAATCTGTTGGTTCGCATTATAACCCCTCCCCGAAAACGCGAAGCGCGTTTTCGACCCTCCCGCAAGGGGAGGGTGATTCGACATCATCGTTTCCTGCCCCCCTGAATGCCGAGCCCCGACCCCCGAATGCCCCTTTCTACTTCCTCATCTCGTCATAAACCGCGAGCGTACGCGCGATCATGGTTTCACTGGTGAAGTTTTGGCAGACATAGTCGCGGGCGGTGCTGGCCATCTTCTGGCGGTCGGCCTCGCTCAAGGACAGAGCCTTGGCGACAGCGCGGGCCCAGCCCTCCTTGTCTTCGGCTTTGACAAGCCACCCCGTCTTGCCGTCCAGCACCGTATAGCGCATCGCGCCAACCGCGCTGGCAATCACGGGCAAGCCCATGGCCATCGCCTCGACAGGGACGCGGCCAAAGCCTTCGGGCTCTTTGGATGGCTGCACCACAAGCTGCGCGAGGGCATAGGCAGCGGGCATATCGCTGCACGCGCCAACAAGTTTCACACGGCCCTTCAGCCCCTCTTCCTCGATCACATCATGCAGCTTTTGCGAATAGGCCTCGCGCCCCTGATCGTCGCCGACAATGAGCGTCAGCGGCAAATCTGTGCCCTTCTTGCGCAAAAGACCGAGGGCGCGGATCAACATCTCGTGCCCCTTGATCGGGCTAAGCCGCGCAGGAAACAGGATCACGCGCTCGTTCTCTTCAACGGCCCACGCGCTGCGCAAAGCCTGCACCCGATCTTGAGAAACCACGGAAGGCTGAAGCTGCGCGACATCCACGCCGCGATTGACAAGGCGCAGGCGGTTGTCATTCACGCCGTACTCGTTTTTCAGAATGTCGGCGATATAGCCCGAAATCGCGATCACGCGATCACCCGCCGCCATCACGCGGTTATAGGTCTTCTTCAACGCGCAATCATATTTGTAAGCTGCATGCGCCGTCGTCACGAACGGGCACTTTGTCATACGGCAAGCGATCCACGCGCTCCAAGCCGGCGCGCGGCTTCGGGCATGAACAATATCCACCTTCTCGCGCCGGATCAGCTTGGCCAGCCAAAAGGCATTGCGAATGATAAGAAGCGGGTTCTTCGTCGCCACGTTCTTATCAATAAACCGCGCGCCAACTTTCTGCGCCATCGGAATGCGCCAGCCGCCATCCTCCGACACGATCAAGGCCTTGTCGCCCCGCGCACACAAAGCCGCCGCCATGTCATAGCAAGCTTGCTCCGCCCCGCCGGTGCCAAAGGCTGGAATAATCTGAAGTACGGTCATGGTCATGCTCCTTCTCCTAAGGAAAACGCGGCGTTCCACACGGTTTCGGCGGCTTTTTCGGACGGGATAAAAACGCCCTGCCCCAGCCATCCGGCCATGGCGGTGAGGTCTTTTTTCTGGGCGGCGGCTGCCCTGTCGTCGGTTAGCAAAAGGTCGAGCGCGGGGGTGATTTTGTCCGCCGTGCAATCGGCCTGAATAAACTCGGGCATCACTTCGCGGTCTTGCATGATGTTAAGCAGCGTCGCAAAACGAACCTTGATGAGGCGGCGGTAGAGGGCGGCCGTCAACGCGCCGATACGATACGCAATCACGCTTGGCACACCCGCCATCGCCAGCTCAACCGACACGGTGCCAGAGCAAGCCAGCGCGGCGCGGCAAGCGGCAAGCGCATCGTATTTATCGGCATCATTTTGCGTAAAATGCACGGGGACGGGCCAGCTTTGCGCCGCCTGCCGGATCATCGCCTCAACCGCCGGAACGACAGGCACGACGACTTCAAGCGTCGGGTGCGCGTCATGCAGACGTGCGATCACCTCACCAAAGACGGGGAGCAAACGCCCCACCTCTCCCACGCGGCTTCCGGGAAGAACGGCCAGAAAAAGGGCTTTTTCGCCGATGCCCCGCACAGCACGAAACCGCGCCCCGTCGCCGTGGCCTGCGCCGCTTTCAACCAGCGGGTGCCCGACGAAGGTGCAAGGCAATCCCTCCTTGGTGAAATAGGGTGGCTCAAACGGCAGCAGCGCGAGCAGATGATCGAGGAAGTCCGCAACCTTTTTGGCCCGCCCTGCCCGCCACGCCCAGACGCTGGGCGCGACAATATGGATCAGCGGGATGCCCTGTCCCTTCAGTTTCTTGGCGACGCGAAAAGAAAAGTCGGGCGAGTCGATGGTCACGAGCGCGGCGGGGCGCAGCGTTTTGACGGCGGCGACCACCTCGCGCATCCGGCGGAAAATTAGCGGCAAATGGCGGATCAACTCAAACAGGCCCATATGCGCCAAGTCCGACTGCGGGAACAAAAGCTCGATCCCTTCGGCTTGCATGCGCGGCCCGCCGACTCCGGCAAAGCGCACCTTGCCGTTCGTTTTCTTTTTCAAGGCCGCCATGAGACGCGCCCCCAAAAGGTCGCCCGACGCCTCACCCGCCACAAGAAAAAAGAGAGGGGGTTCAGGTGTCATGGAAAACAACCTTCACAAACATTAAAAAGACCGTCATTGCGAGGAGGGCTCTTGGCCTGATGAAGCAATCCAGTCCCCCACTCGACAACAAAGGAGAACGCGTCAGATCTAGGGACTGGATCGCCACGCGATGACGACAGACCTCACCCATGGCCCTCTCCACCAGCTTTGATGCCGACGATGAAAAGGCCCGCCATATCGGCGGCATCGAGCGTGGCGGCGCGATCAATAATCAGGCTGCGCCCCGCCTCCACCGCGATACCGGCAAGGCCAGCGGCGTGGACGCGGGCAACCGTCTCTGGCCCGATGGCGGGCAGGTCATAGCGGTTATCCTGCTGAGGCTTGGCGATTTTGACCAAAACACCGCCGCCACCCTCGCGGCGCACATCATGGGCGCGAGTAATCAGTGCGTCCGTGCCTTCAATGGATTCA
>JAQUHK010000146.1 GCA_028683655.1 Alphaproteobacteria bacterium | reverse complement strand
GGAGGAGGAGGAAGAGGTCGATGAGGAGCAGGTTAAGCGCGACGCTGAGGTGGACAAGTTGCGTACCGAGGCTGTTCTCTCAAAGGTGAAGGAAGGCCTGTCAGGCCGAGGTATCGACACCGACAACTTCACGAAACTCAGTCCTTTTATTGAATATGGTATGATTAAGGGCGAAGACGGTTCTGCTAACGACGAAAAGGTCAATGAACTCGTTGACATTCTTGTGGGTATTGCCCTGAGAACTCCGCCGAACTCCGGTGGCGGTAAGGCTTATGATCCTACGAACACTGGCCTCGCACGCTACCTCAACAAGTAGGACATTCCCTTTAAGAAAGAAGGATCATGGCTAAGACTAACCTAAACATCCGCAGTAACCCCGACTGGATCGACATTGAAGATCATCGGTGGCACAAGAACGCTCATGGAATGGACTTCTCCGGCCAGAACGGTGTCCTCATCATCGATGCAGACATCAAGGCTGAAGGCGCTCACCGCGTTGGTCGTTACCTGAAGTCAGGCGTTCCGCTGTACCGCGATGTCGATGACAACCTTCGACTGTTCACCGCTGCGGCCAAGACCGCTGGCAAGAGGGTCGTCGGTTTCCTCCAGACCATTGAGGAGGTCGCAGACACTAACGGGGTCTACTACGACCAGAAGATCGTCGGCATTCAGACCGCTGGCGAGATCTACCCGCTGTGGCTCCCCGTCCAAATCGCTGATGAGGACATCCCCGTCCGTTTCGGTCGATCAGTTCTCTAAGAAGGATATAACATATGGCACAAACAGTCAACCTCGACTTCCTGGAGCCTGCCTCCGCTGTCGAACTTTCACGCAAGACCCTGGCACAGTTTGAACTAGAGTCTGATGAGTCTCTCGCCGCCTACATGCCTTCCCAAGAAGTCGATGACATCGAGTATGCCATTGACCTTCTGGATGCCACCGACCAGGTTGTCGTGGCCAACTGGCGTGCCTTCGGTGGTGCTACCACCTCAGAGGTCTGGGGTAAGGGTGGCTCCGCTCGTGGCGAGTTCATGCCGCTGGCACGTAACTACGTCGTGGACGAGAAGCAGCGTCTCCGTCAGCGTGCAGACGCCAAGAATGCCATCTCCCGTGAGGCGTCGGACTTCATCGTCCGAGGCACTCAGGCTGTCGCCAAGGAGATCAACGTTCAGCGTGGCAAGGCTCTCGCCTACGGTCGTCTGGAACTCCAGGGTTCCGGTAACCTCCGCGAGATCGTGGACTTCGGTCGCAAGCCGGAGTTCACCGCCGTCGCCGCTCTCCTGTTCACCGACCCGACCGCCGACCCGATTGAGATCATCTCAACCTACGTTGACATGTACGAGATCGAGAACGGTTTCCGACCGACCGAGATGCTGATGTCATCCAAGGTCAAGCGGACCATCTACTCCCACCCCAAGGTTGTCCTCACCGCCACCGCTAACCCGGACAAGGTTCGAGCAACCAACGCGGAGGTCGATTACCTGTTCGATCAGTTCGACCTCCCGCCGATCAAGACGATCTCCGCCTCTCAGTACCGCAAGGATAACCTGGAGACCGCCACCGTCGAGCAGCACTACCTGCTCCCGCAGGACTCGATCATCTTCACCGCCGGTTCCGGCGATGCGGCTGACCCGCTGTCCTCCCCCTATGGCCGTACCTTCTGGGGTCCGACCGTTTCCGGCGAACTACCGGAGTTCGGCCTGACGTCCGGTGGCCTCGATGTCCCGGGTATCGTCGCCGCTGTCTACGACAACGGCTGGCCGTTCAACCGTGAGGTCATCATCGATGCCCTCGCCATGCCCGTCGTCTTCAAGCCGAACTACACTCTGACCCTCAAGGTCGTCTAGAGTGGGGAAGACGCTGAAGTTCAACACCGCCATTCGGCGTACTCCCCCGGCAGGTGACATCACCTTCTTCAAGGCTGGTGACACCCTCCCGGAGTGGGCCGAGAGTTTCGTTGGATCGCACCTGTTCGAGGACGCTCAGGGTAGCACTAATGGACCCAAGGAGGTTGAGCGTAAACTCCCGGCAGGGCAGGTTGTCGAGCCGCCTGTCGAGAAGGAGTTGACGGTGCCAAGTCGCAAGGCTGGAGCAGCAACCTGGAAGAAGTTCGCCAAGGAGGCTGGATACACCGTCCCGCCTCGGGCAACCCGTAACGAGATCATCGAGAAGGTCCTGGAGCATAATCCGGGCCTGGAGATCTCAGAGGATTAACCCAACTAAGGCCCGCACTGTAATGGTGCGGGCCTTTTTGCATAAGGAGCTAGAATGGAAGGATTTGCCTACGCTGATCCCGTCAGGGTTGCACGACTCATCAAAGGTGGTGCGAATGCCTGGCAGATGATTCTCCTGGAGGAGAATCTCGTTGATCTCAGCGCTAAACTCTCAGCCTGGTACCCAGGGCTTCGAGCGGCATGGGATAAGGACCCCGAGGGTTCAACCCTCAGAGAACTGGTTCGGGTCATGGTGTCCTCCGCCGCGAGAAAGACGGCGGTGAACCCGGAGGGTATCTCCTCGGAAACGATGGGGCCCTACGCCTACTCAAAGTTCGACTCTGAGGACACTGCGCGCGCGCTCTTCAGCCTTCAGGATCTCAAGGCTCTGGAGGCCCTACTCCAGGCGGAGCAGAACCAGATCAGAGGAAGTTTCACAATGAAGTCAACAATGCTCCCGGCAGGCCCGATGCCTCGACCGGGGTGGTACACGAACTCTAGACGATGGAAGTGGTAAGATGCTATACTCAGGCCCCTATTCGCACCCCGTGCATGTCTACCGCAAGCCGGTGTCAGACACCTGGGGAGACCTCCCCGGCAACACCAGGCCGAACATGCCAGCCCTCTACGGTTACGTGTACTCACACACCATCACCGAGGCCACGGTCGTCCCAAGAACAACGGAGATCGTCAGCAAGTCCCCGGAGAATGCCAAGAGGAATTACACGGGAAAGACTCTCTACTGTGGCGTCCGGGAGGACATTGAGTCTGACGACTATATCGCCTACGAGGATTATGCCGGGAAGATGCAGGTCTTTGAGGTCGAGGGTGAAGGCTCCAACGACTATGTCTCCCCGTATTCCGGGATGGAGGCAGGCAAGGAGATCTTCCTGGGTAGAGTGAGGCACCGCCAGTAATGGGGATGGCCAACTTCTCCGGACCTCCCCGGCACTACTGGGATGTCTACAACGGAGCCAACGTCAGGAAGCGTCTGTCCGATCAGATGGCCCGGGAGAGCGAGTACGGAACCAAGCATGGCGTCATCTACTTCTCAGACTACATGGAGACGGCCAAGTGGCTACAGAACAGCTCTGAATTGAGCAAGGCCCTGTACCGTCACACCAGCTCTCTACACCGGACCCTGAAGAGGAATATCGGTAGAGACGAGGGGACTGACGGAAGGCATATGGCAGATGTCCCCAAGATTCGGAGAGTCCGTAAGGGTGGCGTTCACCAGGACAGAATTGCCTACCACATCTATGTGGTGAATGCAACCCCAGACCCAAAGAACGCTGGCAACCAATTCCTCCACGCGGAGTACAGGTCCAAGTTCTCCAAGGATGCCTGGAAGTGGCGCATGGGTATCGGTGGGGAAGCTCCGAACAAGACGGTTCAGCCGAACCGCAAGGGCTGGATCGACCGCTCTCTCAGCCAAGCCTCCCGAGTGAGAGGCAGGCCTAAAAGTTGATAGTGTATAATAGATGGTTAGGAGAGTCAAGTGGAAGATTACGATATTCCCGACGTAGAGAAAATTGTGGTGGAAATCCTCAAGGGTCTGGTCAAGCCTAATCAAATTGGCCCTCTGAAGTTGGAGACCTTCGACCAGTACATGATGCTCATGTACGACGAGACGGCCCCAGAGATGGACCTCTCCGAGTATGACTTCATCCAGATCAACAGGCGAATGGGTTACCTCACGGAAACCATGACCGACATCTCCGGCCTGGATGTTCAGGTATGGAGTAAGACTCGATCTCGATCAGTCCAACTGATGAACGAGGTGACAAAGAGGATTCTGGACGCGGAGGGGTACACCTTCCTGGGCTTTCAGATTGACTTCGCCGTCACTCTCAACGGGCCGGAAACGGATCGTATCGAGATGATGGAGGAGACAATGACCTCCAAGTCATTTGAACTACACATCAGAGTTAACTGGAAGGACTAGGCGTGGCGAATTACATTCTTACCATCCCAGCGGGTACGACCGGAGGTTCCTTCGTACTCGACGTAGATGGGGTTAACACAGGAACCATTACCGCTCCCGGCACCGCTTCAGGTGTCCAGGCGGCATTGCGAGCAATCGCAGGCGATACAGTAACGGTCACCGGCTCGAACGGTGGCCCGTTCACAATCACTAACCTCACCGGAACATTGACGGTGGCATCTTCCAACCTGGTAGGTACCACAGAACTGGTGACGGTAACAATCAGCACAGGAGGCTCAACACAAATGGCAGGCACAACTTTCGAGGCTCTACGCAAGGCTCAAGGCTCCCTTATCCGCAAGGCACTCTCCGGGATGATTCTGGTCGCTCCGATGAGCGTCCCCGTCCCGACCAAGATTATGGCTGACCCGCAAGGCAACCTGATCGACTTCGCCGCCGCTGGCTTCAAGCCGGTCGGCTGGGTTACCAAGGGTGATGGCATCAACTTCTCCCGCGAGACCGAGACCTCTGAGGTCGAGTCTTTCGGTGCTCAGGAGCCGACCCGCATCGACATCGTCAAGGACACCACGTCTGCGGCGTTCACCTGCCAGGAGACAAACCGCCAGGTTCTTGAGATGTTCTACGGCAAGGACCTCTCTGCACTAACCATGGACGCCAATGGTGAGTTCTCATTCACCCCGGACGCCTCCCCGGAGACCATCTACCGGAGAGTTATCTACCTGGCTAAGGACGGCAACGGAGCCTACACGAAGATCATCGCCAAGATCATGCCCAAGGCAATGGTCTCTGAGACCGGCGAGCAGGCCTGGTCTTCTGAGTCGGAACTGGCTTACGGCCTGACCATCCGCGCTTCTCAGGACGAT
>JAQUHK010000145.1 GCA_028683655.1 Alphaproteobacteria bacterium | reverse complement strand
GATCCATGTTAATCCCAAGGTCTGGCCTCGACATGTGGATTCCCGCTTTCGCGGGAATGACTCGATTTTTATAGCGCGGCACCAACTTTCGAAGTATGCGGTCTGTGTATTTGACAGGATCAAGCCATGTCAAGACGATGCTTTCTATACGAATAGGCTGCTTTTGGCAACGGCTAGTTATCCGTTTTGTGCAAAAGGCTTTTCTGCTTACCAAGGGGTGAAAGACGGGGCGTCAGGCTGTTTTCGGGTGACATGTCCGGCGGGAACCTTCTATAGATCACTTCAGAATGCCCCCTGATGATATTTCTTGGCCCATCGGGCCTTAAACGGAGCGGTCAATGCGAAGCGCACGGTTCCTGCTGGTTTTATCCTGTCTCTTTCTTCTAGTCGTCCCAAGCTATGAGGCAGAGGCAGAGGTTACGCCGGAATCAGCCTTAGCAAAAAGTGACCCCGTTTTGGGAATATGGCTGCCAGAGGAACAAGATGCCGCTATTGAGCTTTACGCCTGTGAGGATCGAATATGTGGCCGATTCTATTGGCTTAAGGATGACAGCAAGGAAAGTCCCTCTCTCGACGACAGAAATCCCGATCCTGTTCAGCGCAACCGGCACCTGTGTGGCCTGACTTTTATGGGCGGGTTTAAGGCGGACGGCAAGGGGGGCTATACAGGCGGATGGCTCTATAGCCCGCGTCACGGCAGTATGTTTAGCGCGGCTTTAACCTTAAAGGACAAAGACACTTTGGAGCTGAGGGGGTACGTCTTTTTACCGCTTTTGGGAGGCTCACAGCACTGGAATCGCCATAAAGGGCAAATAAAAATGGCCCCGTGTGTTTAATCACATCGAATAGTGTGTGCAAAATAAACAGCGTTTTAAGGATAGTAGGCGACACTACGACTTGTAGGCAGTTCCTCCAAGCGGAGTTTATGATGCGCTATCTCCTCCATTTTGGCCCCGATGCCCTGGTAGTCGAGATGACGGGAAATTTCACTTTCTCGGACACGAAACAATTCCATGGCCTGATGGCCGCGATACGGAGCAAAGCCACACGCGGCAAGATAGAGCTGAACATCCGTCACTTGGTCTCGATCGACTCGACAGGGTTACGCTTTTTAATGATGGCTCACGATTTCGCCAAAAAATCGCATCGCATTCTTGTCTTCGTCGCCCCGCAAGGGCAGGTCTATGAGGCTTTGAGCGAGGCAGCCCAATATAACTGCCTGAACATCGCCGCGTAGTACAGATCGCGATCAAACCCTAACGAGGAAGGGCGTTTGATCGCGTGAATCTGTTCACAAAATCAAAAAGACCTATGCCTTTCATGCGCTGCATTTAAATCCACGGATAACACATTGGAATGTTCCGCTTTTTCATTTTTGGCGTCGAACAAAAGGTGAAGCTTGCCTAAAAGAAAGACCTAAGTTTATGAAATTATTTGTCGTTAGGCACTTTCTGGACTTGATCGAATCAAACGAAAAGGATGATATAGGCCAAGTTTTGCATGAGACACCACGTCACCCCCATTTCCTTTTGAAGAAGGTGACGCGTATGGACCCCAAGGAGGAGTTGGATGATCAATCTATCGATGGCCGAACCGGATAATATGATTCGCCCTCGCATCACAGTCGTCGGCGTCGGCGGCGGTGGCGGTAACGCCATCAATAACATGATCCGCTCAAACCTTGATGGGTGCGATTTCGTCGTCGCGAACACGGATGCGCAGGCCTTGGCGCAATCGCTTGCCGCCCGAAAGATTCAGCTTGGCTCGACGCTCTCGCGCGGTCTTGGCGCGGGCTCTAAACCGGATATCGGTTGCGCGGCGGCTGAAGAATCTCTGCCTGATATTCTGTCGATTCTTGAAGGCTCCGACATGCTTTTCGTTACAGCTGGCATGGGCGGTGGCACAGGGACGGGCGCGGCTCCTGTTATCGCCCGCGCGGCACGCGAAAACGGAATCCTGACCGTCGGCGTGGTGACAAAGCCTTTCCATTTCGAAGGCACACACCGCATGCGACAAGCAGAAAGCGGTATCGCCGAGCTTCAGAAATACGTCGATACCCTGATCGTGATCCCGAACCAGAACCTCTTCCGCATTGCCAACGAGCGCACGACTTTTGCCGAAGCCTTCCGCATGGCTGACGAAGTTCTGCATTCCGGCGTTCGCGGCATTACCGACCTTATGGTGATGCCCGGCTTTATGAACCTTGACTTTGCCGACGTGAAAACGGTTATGGGCGAAATGGGCAAGGCCATGATGGGGACCGGCGAATCCGATGGGGACAATCGTGCGATCCGTGCTGCTGAAGCCGCCATCTCGAACCCGCTTCTCGACGATATCTCGATGAAGGGGGCGCGGGGCGTTTTGATCAACATCACGGGCGGCCTCGATATGACGCTGTTCGAAGTGGATCAGGCGGCCAACCGCATCCGCGAAGAAGTCGATCCCGAAGCGCAGATCAAGGTCGGCTCGACGCTGGGCGAAAACATGGATGGCAAAATCCGTGTTTCGGTCATCGCGACAGGCATTGATGTGGAGATGCACAACAACAAGCAACAGACAAGCGGGCAGGGCAAGCCTCAAAACATCAAGACGGAAGCCTCGACAACATCCACGCCCGCTCAGCCAAAGCCAGCGGTTCGCGTTGTCCAGCAAGAGCCCGCCAAAACGGCTCAAAGCACGACACAGCCACAGGTTTCCTCAATGACTTTGTCGTCGCCGATGCAAAGCAGTGTGACAACAACCGACGAAATCAGGAGAACCGTTTCGATGGAGCCGGCGACAAACGCGACGGTTTCAACGGCCTTCTTCACCATGCCTTCCGCCGTTACGCCGCGCACTCTGGCACCGGTGTCGGTCAAGTCTCCCGTCACTTTCACCAAAACAACGAGTGAATCCGAAACAATGCCTGTCGCCAAGGTTGTGGAGAAACAGGAAACAACGTCGACGATCACGGCTTCGGAGCCATCGCAAACCCGCACGGTCACCCAACAAACAGCGATGCAGGACCGAGGCGAGAAGATGACAACAACCGGTATGGGTAGCTATTCGGAAAAACCCGCCATGCCGCCAGTGCGTGAGATCATGCCCGTCCAGCAGGCCCAGCGTCAAAAAACAGCCTCTGCGGGAGCCGAGAAGGGCGACTCGCCGGATATGCGCATCACGCAGCTGACCCCCCAATCCAGTCAAGTGCCCCATGGTGCGATGCCCATCAACCAACGGGCTCAATCACTTTTCCAGAGGATCACCGGGTTCGGCCTGATCCGTCCGTCGGCGGCGGCCAAGGAACTGGAGGACGAACTTGGCGCTGATGAAGTAGAGGCAACGCCTGCCGTTCATGCAGAACCAATTGATAAAACAGATAAACCATCTTTGTCTGCCGGTGATTCCGACTTGTTGGACATCCCTGCTTTCTTGCGGCGGCAGACCAACCACTAAATCCGGCCTGTTCGCAGGCAGGTCAAAGCCTTTGAATCTTTAAAAGAGGGGATCCTTCCCCTCTTTTTTTGCGTGTAACAATATGTAATCACACTTGATTTAACCTTTCAGGCTCTCTGTTTTACATAGATCATGGTCCTAACACTTTTCTTCAGGTTACTATGCTTTCAACACTGACAACCGAACATACCGTCACGAAGCCCTACGCCAGCGCGATTGACGCGCTTTCCGGCATGCGTGCCGTGCCGGAATCCGGTCTTTACCAAAAGACCCTTCGGGGTATCGCGCAGTGCACAGGTATTGGCGTCCATTCGGGCGAGAAGGCTACCTTGCGGTTGTTGCCTGCTGATCCCGATACGGGGATCGTTTTTATCCGCACCGATCTGAAAAATGGCGCGCGCACCATTGCGGCGCGGTGGGACAGCGTGGTTGATACGCGCCTTTGCACCGTTATCGGCAACGATCATGGCGGCAAGGTCGCAACCATCGAACATCTGATGGCCGCCTTACGCGCAGCCGAAATCGACAACGCGATCATTGAAGTCGATGGCCCCGAAGTCCCCGTGATGGACGGCAGTGCCGATTCCTTTGTCCTTTTGATTGAAATGGCTGGCGTCATCGAGCAAAACGCGCCCAAACAGGAGATTGTGATCCTGAAGCCCGTCGAATTTATTGCGGATGGCAAACACGTTCAACTGACCCCGTCGGAAGAGACCTCCTTCAGCGTCGATATCTCGTTCAACAAAACGCTGATCAAGAACCAGCATTATGATTTTGTCCTCTCGCGAGGCGGGTTCAAG
Organism: Alphaproteobacteria bacterium; assembly: GCA_028683655.1. Taxonomy (GTDB): domain Bacteria; phylum Pseudomonadota; class Alphaproteobacteria; order UBA9219; family UBA9219; genus UBA8914. Next base: position 818 of record JAQUHK010000145.1, on the reverse strand, counting down.
AACGAGATCAGCCGTGCGCGGACTTTCGGTTTTTACGAGGATGTCGAAAAGATGCTCCAGCTCGGCTTCATGCGCGGCGGGTCGCTGGAAAACGCCGTCGTCATCAAGGACGAGCAGGTCATGAACGAAGATGGTCTGCGCTTCACGGACGAATTTGTTCGCCACAAGCTTCTGGATGCCATCGGCGATCTGGCGTTAGCAGGGGCCCCAATCCGTGGTCATTTCTCGGGCTATTGCACCGGACACGCCATGAACAACAAGCTGCTCCGCGCCCTTTTTGCCGACCCGTCCGCTTATGCGCTCGTCGAGACGACTAGCGAGATTTATCCTATGGCTCAAGCCGTTTAGGATATATTCTCCTTCTTGGTGAAAAAATGCTTGACTCAAGGGGTGCCTTATGCTATTGACACTCCTACGGCGTACTGTGTCCCGATGGCGGGCGGGAGCAGGAAGGTCGGGACTCGGGAATGGGGACTAGGGACTAGGGAGGATAGACAAGGTCAGCGGATGCTGGCCTTTTTTGTTGGGTGAGCGCGGGATCGGGACGGAGGGATGGGCTCCTTCGTCGCAAAGCTCCTCGCAGATTGTGTGTGATTGTGGTGACGAGATGGGGATGGGGGTGACGAGAGGGTGCAAACCTTAATGTTAACGATTCGGCGGTCAAAACATTAAGGATAATCAAAACTATCTTATTGAAACCTAAGCGAGAAAATCTTTCTAGTTAGAAAGTTTTGTAATATTCCCTAAAAAATGGTATACATATCTGGTGAACCAAGGCGTGTTTGCGAGTACCGATCGGACTCACCCCACGGTTAGCA
>JAQUHK010000024.1 GCA_028683655.1 Alphaproteobacteria bacterium | reverse complement strand
GGGGAGAAGGCGTTTTGTTTTTCATCAGCCCAAGCGGTCGAGGCCGATATGAGCAAAAGCAAAAATATGTATGAGGTGATTTTCATGCGCGGTCGGGGGGGACTTCGTCATCTATATGGCGTTCTTTCTGCACCCTATATGCCATGTATCCGAGATAGGCAAAAAACAGTCCAGAGATGGCGTCAACAACCATCCATATTTCCTTGCTCATATGGATTGTCACTACAGGGTTAAAAATTATGGCTATAAAAGCAAACACAAACGACCAAGGATTTTTACCTCCCCCTTCAATGCTGCGATAAGCTATAAAACCAGCGCAACCGCATACGACAATCCGCATGAACGTGTAGTAACCATAGGGCAACGGCGCGACAGCAAGAAAAAGAAGGGCTGAGACAGCAGTAAAGAGCTGAAAAGGAAATGCTAAAATGTTCTTCATAGCCACCTTCAATCTTATAGAGGATCAACCATTTTGTATTGGATATTTTTGGCTCGTACTTCTGTTTCAATTTCCATAAGGTCGGTTCGTGTCGATTGCATCAGGGCGATAATCTTATCCAACTCCTGCCATTTAAGTCTCTTTATGCCATACATCTTTTTGTCAAAATCAGACTGTATGTCATGCAATCGGTTTTGTTTCTCCCCCTCTGACCAATCCAGCCTTTTAACATGATCGACGGCCACATGGAAATCTTTGGTATAAGCGGTCAAAATAATATCACGTTTGATGGCATGGTGAGGGATAAGCCGCGCTTCTGGAACCTCTCCTCTTGCAATAGCCTTGGCATCTTCCTCCATTAAACCCTTTATAACAGTTTCAAGGCCAAAAGGATTGTTCTCACCAGCCTTGCTGCTTGTCTGTTTTGGCTGTGCCGCTTTAATATAAGATTGTTTGGCGTTCTGTATGTCTCTTGGGGTCGGCTTTTCTTTTCCTGTAATCATGCGATCAAAAATTGCACGTACCTCTGGCGAAACTTCTGATGATTTTTTCTCCCTCGCATCAAAATATGCACCAAGCCCTAGTAATACTGCTCCGGTTCCTATGCCGCCTATGACTGCACCCGTGATAGAAAAATCTGTTTCTAGGATTTCCGCTCCGACAAAACCGCCGATTATGGCCGCTGCAAACAAAACGGCAAAGAACATCTTCATAACTGGTTTCCTTCCATTAGCTGAGATAACAAAGAGAATTAGCCGCAATTCTTGTTGGCCATGACGCTTAGGATTGTTTCTTTCTCCCCGCGCACGGTTGAAAGCTCGGAAGCCTCAACACCGTCGCCTTGGCCGTACCAGAGCATGAAGGCTTGGACTTGGCTCGATTTGATCCTTTGCTCCTGCGCGACGACAAGCTGGTTCTCGCGCCGTGTTAGGGACGCAAGCTCGGTTGCCAAGCGCGGACAGGTGGCGTTGTCGTATTGAAGGCCAGAGGTAGGACTGCCAGTGATTTGTGCTGGCGAGGTCGGCATATTGATGCAACCTGTCAGAGCAATAAGCATAAATGGAATTGTTAAACGTCTCATCTCGTTCTCCCGGCAAGAGGCCATGCGGCCAGAGCTTTCGCTCTGGCAGCCGGGAGCTGAAAAGTCGCCGTTAAACGACTGCGACGGACTTTAGCCGTGAGGCTTGGACATCGAGGATCGTTGTTTCCACAACAATCGACCGCCGCCTCCCGGCATAAGCCGAAAGGCGGCATCGTGACGTGATGCCTAGTACGTTAACGGTGAGGTTTTCAGACCCCGGAAGACAGCTTTTTCCTGCCTTCTGACCGCAGCTTGCGTTAACGGGCAAAAAAGGTCAAATAGAAAGGATGGGAGTACGCTCATGACGTCAAAGATTTCAGTTATTCGGGGTGATATTCGGGATCAACGGGTGGACGCCATCGTTAACGCTGCCAATACAACGCTTCTTGGCGGTGGCGGGGTTGACGCCGCCATCCATCGGGCGGCTGGCCCAGAGCTTCTTGCGGAATGTCGTGCGCTGGGCGGCTGTGAAACGGGAGAGGCTAAGCTAACCAAAGGTTATCGGCTTCCGGCGCGGTGGGTCATTCATACCGTTGGCCCGATTTGGACGGGCGGGGAAGCTGGGGAAGATGCCTTGCTTGCGTTAGCCTATCTCCGCTCTCTGGAAGTAGCTGCCTCTGTCGGAGCCAGAACTGTTGCCTTTCCGAGCATATCAACAGGCGCGTACAATTTCCCCGTTGATTGGGCGGCCAAAATCGCAATCTCAACGATCCGGGCGTTCAGCCAGAATAACGATGCCTTCGATGAAATCCGCATAGTATGTTTTGATGATCGAACACTGGCAGCTTATCAAAAGGCTTTTAATGGACCGTAGGTTAATGATTTTGACTAGGATATGATGGTAATAGCCAAACATTTCCTGCTCGGCACAAAAGACTTGCGCAAGTGTGTACCGGTGTGTAGTATGTGGTGGTGTATCACATAGGGGGCGAGGGCATGGTTGAGCAAAGAGGTTTAACGATTTTTGGATATTTGCGGCAGGAAAAAAACGGCGGATGGCGAGGCTCTTTTCCTGACTTTGACGGAATAGAGTTCCGTGGGAAGAATGTTTCAGAAGTGGAAACGAAGGGTTATGCCGTTTTGAACGAACAGATTGAAGCAATCATTGCGGCTGGAAAAAAGCTTCCGGTTTTCAAGAAGAACTTTCAGGTTGCCAGAGATCAAAAAGAAGAGGCCAAAAGCGGAAACCCGTTTACAGTACTGGCTTTCGTTTTTGGAAACCCTGCAAAACCTGCTTCAATCCGTTTTAATATTATTGCAACCGAAGCCGAAGTGGCAAAAATAGACAAGGCCGCAACAAGTCAGGGTTTGTCCCGCTCCCGTTATCTCGTCGAAGCGGGATTGGAACGCGCCGATAAAATCTCAAAGAATAAGAGCAGGGCATAGTATGGCGCGTTCAAAACGAACAACGATCAGCGATATGAAGGCTGTCTCTTACGCTCGTGTTTCATCGAAAGAGCAGGAGAAGGAAGGCTTTTCCATTCCGGCCCAGACGCGGCTTTTAAAAGAGTACGCTCGTCAAAATGGTATAAATATCGTTCAAGAGTTCGTGGATGTCGAAACCGCCAAAAAGTCCGGGAGGACGGGCTTTAATGAGATGGTGGCATTCTTGGCGAAGAACACGAATGTTAAAATCGTCCTTGTCGAGAAAACAGATAGGTTATATCGCAATTTCTATGACATGGTAAAACTGGACGGACACCAACCAGAAATCCATTTTGTGAAAGAAAATGTTGTCCTCGACGAAAAATCAAAATCAAACGTCAAATTCATGCACGGCATTAAAGTGCTGATGGCGAAGAACTACGTCGATAATCTCTCAGAAGAAACGCGCAAAGGGATGACGGAAAAGGCGGAGCAAGGTATCTGGCCGACTGTTGCGCCTCTTGGATATAAAAATGTTGTTGGAGCGGATGGCAAAAAAACTATCGAGCCAGACCCAGAGCTTGCCCCGTTGATTGCCAAAGCCTTCGAGTGGTATGTCACGGGGAATTATAGCGTGAGGCAGATTACCAAAATGCTGCGCGATAACGGCTTTGTTTTTCGAAAAAGCCACGCTTCTGTTCCGACATCAACGGTAAACAACACCTTGCGTAACCGTATTTACACTGGGGAGTTTGAGTGGAACGGCAAAGTTCACAAAGGAAGATATGAACCGATTATCAGTATGGAGCTGTGGCAAGCCGTACAGGACGTTCTTGATGGGCGTCTAGGGAGCCGTCGCCAGAAGAGCAAGCACAACTTCGCTTTCTCCGGCCTTATTGAGTGTGGCTACACAGGGGGCCATCTCGTAGGTGACCCCAAGAAGGGGAAATATGTCTATTATCGTGCCGTTGGTGCGAAGGGCATTCCCTATGTCCGAGAGGAAGAGTTAGAAAAGCAATTTGGCGAGGCTTTAAACCGTCTTCGGTTTGATGAAGAGGTTTTAGGTTGGATCAGCCAAGCCCTCAAAGAAAGCAATGCCGATACTCATAAGTTCCATGAAGAAACACTGAGCCGTCTTCAAGCCGAATACAAAAAGCTCGAAGGCCGGATCAACGCAATGTATGTCGATAAACTCGACGGCAAGATCGCTGATACCTTTTTCATGGAGAAATCCACCGAATGGCGCGAGGAGCAGAACCGTATCAAGGACAGGATCGACCAGTTGCAGGAGGCCAGCGAGAATTATATCGCGGAAGGCGTTGGGTTGCTCGAACTCGCGCAAAACGCGTACAGCCTGTTCGTAAAGCAATCTCCAACGGAAAAACGTCGTCTTTTGAACTTTATGGTATCGAACTCTGTTTGGATGGATGGGGAGCTGACTGTGACCTATAAGCAGCCCTTTGATATGCTTGCTGAATATGCAAGCAAGCCAGAAGGGGCGGTTAACGGAAATAGTGCCGAAAACGGCAGATTTGAAAAATGGCTCCTCGGGACGGACTCGAACCGCCGACCCGGTGATTAACAGTCACCTGCTCTACCGACTGAGCTACCGAGGAAACGAGGTTCTCTATAATGGGTGTTTCAGGTCCGCGCAACCCCAATCTTATGTAAAAAAGGTGAAAAGCTGATTTTTCCTGTTAGGATGGCCCCGTTCAACAGGAGGTTCTGATGCAAGCCAGCGTAATCCGAAATGCCGTTAAGGTCTTGGCGGATTTTGTCCTTAGGGCAGAAGAAAACCGCTGGGTGAAGGTCGCCCTTGTCCTGTGGGGGCTGTGTCTGGCCAGCCTGATGGTCTGGCAGTCCGTCCATCACGTCATGTGGCGCGATGAGCTTCAGGCCTTTGTTGTTGCGCGTGATGCTCATTCGCTGGCCGATTTTTGGACCGCGATGGGGTTTGAGGGTTTTCCTGCGCTGTGGTTTGGTTTGTTGAAGGGCCTTCAGCTAGTCACGGCCAATCCCGCCGCTATGCAAGGGCTTCATCTTGCCTTGGCTTTGGGGAGCTTGTTCGCGCTGGCCCGCTTTGCGCCGTTTCACCCGTTTCTCAAGGCGGTTGTGATCGCCGCCTATCCGTTTGTGTTTCAGTATGCGGTTGTTAGCCGCTGTTACGCCATCGGGATCGTGCTCATCATCGCCGCACTCGTTGCGCGGGACAAAGGCAAGCCGTCTCTTTATTGGCTGCTGCTTGGCCTTGCGGGGCACAGCACGATTCTGGTTATGTGCCTGTCCTGTATGCTGGCGTTTGAGCGGTTCGTCACCTCGCCGCGCCAGCTTTGGAAAGAGAAGGGTGGCGTCGTCCTTTTCACGGCACTTGTGGCCTTGGCGGTCCTGTGCGCCTTTCCGCATCCCGACCGGATGGGGATCACCGACATCATCCAAGGCGAGCGCACTCCATGGTCGTTTTTCCAGATGCTGAGCATCGCCTTTATGGTCCCGTGGCAAGGGCAGGCCGCTTCAGGCAGCCTGCTGTTCTTCGGCGGCTTTCTTCTGGTCGCCGCCACGGCACTGGGCTTTCGCCTGTCCGCGTTGGCCGGTTTGGTGAGCTGCCTTATCGTTTTTATGGGCGTGGATCATTTCAGCTATCCCATGGCGGCCTATCACCTGATGCTGGTCCCTGTCGGGATCGTCTTTTTGATGTGGCAGGCGAGGACCACGATGCGGCCTTTTGCCGCTATGGCCGCGTTTGTCCTGTTCCTGTTCCCGGCGATAGCTGGAGCCAACATTCTGACCAGTGTGCCGCTGATCCCCTATTCTCAAGGCCAGAATGTCGCGGGCTGGATCAAGGCCGAAGGCCTTCAAAACGATTTCTGGGTGACGATGCCCGATTACACCGCCACCACCGTTGCAGGCTATGCGGGGATGAAGTTCTTTTCGCCGCAGTGTCACTGTCTGATGGCGGCCCCGCGCTGGTCGAAAATGAATGCTGCCGTGCCCCCCACGGTTAGCGAAACGGTCGATCAAGCCCTCGCCGCCCTGCAAGGCCATGGTCAGGACAAAGGCTGGCTCCTTCTGGGTCACAGCTGGTCTGCTGACCAGTACAAACCCACGATCCAAGCCGCCAGCGGCACCGCGGCGCTCACCCGCGCCTTTCAAGGCGCCGTGATTGGCAACGAGCAATATCTGGTTTATCGTTTAACCCTAAAAAAGGAAGAATAGCCCTCAAAAGCGATTCCCTTCCGCCCCAAATTATATTATACGAAGGGCTCTGGATGCGCGGGCATGGCGAAATCGGTAGACGCATCAGACTTAAAATCTGAAGTCCGTAAGGACGTGCCGGTTCAAGTCCGGCTGCCCGCACCAGCTTTCGCTTTTAACGGTTTTAGCCAAAAACGGCTAAAAAGCGTTTCGTAGCGTATTTCTTTTCGGTAAAGGACTGGCTCCGTGGACAAAATCCTTATTCTCGATTTCGGATCACAAGTGACACAGCTTATCGCGCGGCGCGTGCGTGAGGCGGGCGTGTATTGCGAGATTCATCCGTTTAACCGAACGGATGAGCAGATCAGGGACTACAACCCCAAGGGCATCATCCTGTCCGGCGGCCCGGCCTCCACGACGGAGGATGGCAGCCCCCGTGCGCCGCAAGCGGTGTGGGAGATGGGCGTGCCGGTTCTGGCGATCTGCTATGGCCAGCAAACCTTGTGCATGCAGCTGGGCGGCATGGTCGAGAGCGGCCATCACCGCGAGTTCGGCAAGGCCGAGCTTCACATCGCCGAGCCTTGCCCGTTGTTTGACGATTTCTGGCCCGTTGGCTCGAAGCAGCAAATTTGGATGAGCCACGGCGACCGCGTCACCAAGATTCCCGAAGGCTTCAAGGTTGTGGGCACCAGCATGGGGGCTCCCTTCGCCTTCATCGCTTGCGAAGAACGCAAGTTCTACGCGACCCAGTTCCACCCCGAAGTCGTCCATACACTCGACGGTGCGAAGCTGCTCGGCAACTTCGTACACAAGATTTGCGGCCTTGGCTCGGATTGGAGCATGAAGGCGTTCTGCGAAACCGAGATCGCGAAAATCCGCGCCCAAGTGGGCAGCGGCAAGGTCATTTGCGGCCTGTCGGGCGGCGTTGATAGCGCGGTGGCGGCGGTCTTGTTGCACGAGGCGATTGGCGACCAGCTCACCTGCATCTTTGTCGATACAGGCATGATGCGGCAAGGGGAGGGCGAGGAAGTCGTGAGCCTCTTCCGCCAGCACTATAATATTCCGCTCGTTGCCGTGGAGGCGGGCCAGACGTTCTTGTCCGCTTTGGCGGGAGTCACCGATCCAGAGGTCAAGCGCAAGACGATTGGCAAACTCTTCATCGACATTTTCGAGGCCGAGGCCCGCAAGGTCGGCGATGCAGCTTTCCTCGCGCAGGGGACTCTTTACCCCGATGTGATTGAGAGCGTCTCCTTTATTGGCGGGCCTAGCGTGACCATCAAGTCCCATCACAATGTGGGCGGCTTGCCAGAGCGCATGAATCTCAAGCTGATTGAGCCGCTGCGCGAACTCTTTAAAGACGAAGTCCGTGCCTTGGGGCGTGAGCTAGGCCTGCCCGACACGTTTGTGGGGCGGCATCCGTTTCCGGGGCCGGGCCTCGCTATCCGCGTGCTGAGCGATATTACCGAAGAAAAGCTCGCCGTTCTGCGCAAGGCCGATGTGATCTATCTGGAGGAAATCCGTAAGGCAGGCCTTTATGACGAGATTTGGCAGGCCTTCGCGGTCCTGCTCCCCGTCCGCACCGTGGGTGTGATGGGCGATGGGCGTTCCTATGACCACGTCCTCGCGCTTCGCGCTGTGACCTCGGTGGATGGCATGACGGCGGAAAGCTATCCGTTCGATCACGCCTTCCTCGCCCGCACCGCAACTCGCCTCATCAACGAGGTGCGCGGCATCAACCGCGTCGTCTATGACGTCACCAGCAAACCCCCCGGCACCATTGAGTGGGAATGAGGGGAGGCTCTTTCTTAGGGGGCGAGCCGTTCATCACAGCTTTTGACAAAGGGCGAGAATCTTGGTCTACTGCGCGTTCACTGATTCGCTCAAAACGGGTGTTTTCCCGAAGAAAGGGCGGTTTCCTATGAAGCGACTTCTTATGGCCTTGGTTGTCGGGGCCTTTCTGTTTCCTATGCCTGTCCGTGCAGCAGACCGGTGTTATTCGCCCGATGAGGTCAATGCCGAACAGGTCCTGCGCCTTCATTCCGAGCTGATGGTCATTACGGTGACTTGTAAGCAAGGCTCCACGGGGCGTGACCTTGTTCGCGCCTATACGGGCTTTACCCAGCGGCATGTCGGCCAGATCAAAAAGGCCGAGGAAACGATGGCGCGCTATTACGCCAAAACCTCTGGCGGTAACGGCCTTTCTCAACTGGATAAGCTGCGGACCAAGCTGGCCAACGAGTTCGGCCAGAAATCGGCGGGGGTTTCGGCACCTGTTTTCTGTGCCGAGCGGCGAGACATGGTCACGACGATGTATGATTCGCCGCCCGCTTCGCTTGAGAAAACCAGCCTCACGCTTTATGGGGAAGCCACGACCTATCTGCCGTCCTGCGGGGGCGGGGTCAAAGTCGCCATGGCCGATTCGCCTGTGGTTAAAAAGCCCAAAGCAGCGGCGACGGGCTCGTCTTATCCCCAGCGAAAGCCCAAATAAAATAAAGAAGACGGGCAAGAGCTAATTTTTCTTGACCGGCGGCCCGTAATCCGCCAAAACCACGCCAACCATGTCGCGCTAACTGTGTCGAGCCATGCCAAGTTTAAAAGATCTAAAAAACCGTATCGCCAGCGTGAAATCCACGCGCAAGATTACTTCCGCCATGAAGATGGTGGCGGCAAGTAAGTTGCGTCGTGCGCAGGATCAGGCTGAGTCGTCCCGCCCCTATGCCCGCTTCATGTCGCGGATGCTGGCCACTATGGTCACGTCGGCTGAGATGGGGCCGGATGCTTCGCCGTTGTTGGCGGGTACCGGCAAGCAGGAAACGATCCTGTTGGTCGTCATGACCTCGGATCGCGGCTTGTGTGGGGCTTTCAACGGGTCGATCATCCGTGAAGCGCGCCGCCAGATTGCCTCGCTTGAAAAAGAGGGCAAGACGGTCAAGCTGATTTGCGTTGGTCGCAAGGCCCGTGACCTGCTTCGCCGTGAGCATGGCGATAAGTTTGTTCACACCGTTGAATCGGCGGCCAAGAAGCAAATTGACCTTGAGGACGCGCAGGCTTTGGCCGACAAGCTGAAAGAACTTTATGCCGAGGGCGGTTTCGACGTTGCCTATCTTCTTTATAACAAGTTTCGTTCGGCGATCTCGCAAATCGTGACCTTGCAACAGATCGTGCCCTTTGCCGCCGATCAGGGCGACGCCGCAAACAGTAACGAACCCCAAGCTGACGCGTTGGCTTGCGAGTTGTTCGAGCCGCAGCAGGACGTCTTGCTGGCCCGCCTTCTGGATCGCAACCTCATGGTCCAGATTTTTGCCGCCTTGCTAGAAAGCTCGGCTGGCGAACAGGGCGCGCGCATGACGGCCATGGATAACGCGACGCGCAATGCGGGCGACATGATCGACCGTCTCACGCTCAACTATAACCGCAGCCGCCAAGCCTACATCACCAAGGAGCTGATCGAAATCATCTCCGGTGCCGAAGCGGTTTAATACCTATTCTGATAGAACTGAGAAGAAAACAGGGGAAAAAAGATGACGACCACAACCAGCGAAGGCCATATCACGCAAGTCATGGGTGCCGTTGTTGACGTGCAGTTCGAAGGCAAGCTGCCTTCGATCCTGAACGCGCTGACCACCGAGATTGAAGGGCGCAAGCTCGTCTTGGAAGTCGCGCAGCATTTGGGTGAAAACACGGTTCGCGCCATTGCCATGGACACGACGGACGGTATGGTGCGTGGCCAGAAGGTTGTCGACCTTGGGTGCCCGATCATGATGCCCGTTGGACCCGAGACTTTGGGGCGCATTCTGAACGTCATCGGTGAGCCTGTTGATGAGCGTGGCCCTGTCGTCACCAAGCAAAAATTCCCCATTCACCGCGATGCGCCGGAGTTCACGGAGCAATCGACGGAAAAGCAAATCCTCGTAACGGGTATCAAGGTCGTTGACCTTCTCGCGCCTTACGCTCGCGGTGGTAAAATCGGCCTGTTCGGCGGCGCGGGCGTTGGCAAGACGGTTCTTATTCAGGAACTCATCAACAACGTCGCCAAGGCGCACGGTGGTTATTCCGTATTCGCCGGTGTCGGTGAACGTACCCGCGAAGGGAACGACCTTTATCACGAAATGATCGACTCGGGCATTATCAAGACCGATGGCCCAGGGTCCAAGGTGGCTCTGGTTTACGGTCAGATGAACGAACCCCCCGGTGCCCGTGCGCGTGTTGCCTTGTCGGGCTTGACGCTCGCCGAGTATTTCCGCGACGAAGAAGGCCAAGACGTTCTGTTCTTCGTGGACAACATCTTCCGTTTCACACAGGCTGGTTCCGAAGTGTCCGCTCTGCTGGGCCGTATTCCTTCGGCGGTTGGTTATCAGCCAACGCTCGCCACCGATATGGGCGCGCTGCAAGAACGTATCACGACGACGAACAAGGGCTCCATCACTTCGGTGCAAGCCATTTACGTTCCGGCGGACGATTTGACCGATCCGGCACCTGCCACCTCGTTTGCCCACTTGGATGCCACAACGGTTCTGTCGCGTCAGATCGCCGAGCTTGGCATCTATCCCGCCGTCGACCCGCTTGACTCCACCAGCCGTATCCTCGATCCGCTGGTTGTCGGTGAAGAGCATTATAACACGGCGCGTGCGGTTCAAAAGATCCTGCAAACCTACAAGTCGCTGCAAGACATCATCGCCATTTTGGGTATGGATGAATTGTCGGAAGAAGATCGTCTGGTTGTGGCGCGCGCCCGCAAGATCCAACGCTTCCTGTCGCAGCCGTTCCATGTGGCTGAAATCTTCACGGGCAGCCCAGGTGTGTTCGTCAAGCTTGAGGACACGATCAAGGGCTTTAAGGGCATCGTCGAAGGTCAGTATGACCATCTGCCGGAAGCGGCCTTCTATATGGTCGGCACGATCGAAGAAGCCGTCGCCAAGGCCGAGAAGATGGCCGAGGCTGCTTAAGAGAGAAGCCTAAGAAACGGGATGGTGATTTATGGCTAACCAAATCCAGCTTGATCTTGCATCGCCGCAAAAGCTTGCTTTCAGCAAGCCTGTTGCGATGGTGAATGTTCCAGGGGTTGAAGGCGTGCTCGGCGTTTTGCCGGGCCACGCACCGCTTGAAGCGGCTTTGGCAGCTGGGGTTGTTGAAATTTATGGTTCCGATACTTCCGCGATAACCGATCGTTTTTTTATTACAGGCGGTTTTTGTGAAGTAACGACAGAGTCTTGCACGGTGATGGCTGATGAAGCCATAGCGGTTGCCCAGCTTGATCGCCTAGCGATCGAAGAGGAGATCCGCGAACTTTCGGCGCAGGAACAGGACGAAACGGCGGCGGCCAGACTTGTAGTCGCTCAAGCGAAAATGATGGCTTTGGCCTGACGCGCTGCTCTTTCTGACAAGTAAAACAGTCCGGTTACAATTTAATAGCAACCCTAAAAGGAGAGAGTACCTATGTCTTCTTGCTGCTCTACGTGCTGCTGCTCAAATCAGGAACCTATCGACGAAGTCGGGATCAAAGAAGTCCGCGACGTTTTGGATGTATGGCTCAAGGCGATTTCAACGGGAACCCCGGATGCCGTGATGACCCTGTATAGTGAATATTCTGTTTTGTTGCCGACGCTGGCTCCCATCATTTGTGACACTTATGAAAAGCGTCTCGAGTATTTCACGTCTTTCACAGCCAATGAAGACCTGAAGGGCTATATTGACGATGTCCACACGCGTGTTCACGGCGATCTGGCGATTAACTCGGGTCACTACACCTTCACCTTCAAGAAGGATGGCAAGGAAGTGTCTGTTTCGGCGCGTTTCAGCTTCGTTTACAAAAAGAAACCGCTTGGGTGGATGATCATCGATCACCATTCCTCGATCCAGCCTTCTCGCCATTAAGGTGCGCTTGAGATAGAAAAGGGGGGCGACGTGTCCGCACGTCGCCTTTTTCTTTGGAAAAGACGGGAGAACAGATGGCTCAAAAGCGCGTGGCAATTATCGGTGGGGGTCCGGCTGGTTTAAGGGCGGCGGAAATCGCAGCACAGGCGGGGCATCGCGTCACGGTTTACGACGGCAAGCCTTCCGTGGGGAGAAAGCTTCTTCTGGCGGGGGCGCATGGTGGCCTCAATCTGACTCACAGCGACCCGCTTGATCTTTTCATCACGCGCTTCGGCGCGGCGCAGGCGGCGATGAAGCCTTGCCTTGAGTCCTTTACGCCCGCTGATTTGACCTTATGGGCGCAAGAGCTGGGGCAAAAAACATTTGTCGGCACCAGCAAGCGCGTGTTCCTGAAAGAAATGCAGGCCAAGGGCCTTTTGCGGGCGTGGCTGGCGCGGCTTGCGGCGCAGGGCGTGGCCTTTGCGCCGTCTCACCGCTGGATAGGCTGGGACGCGGCGGGCGAGCTGCTTTTTCTGGGGCCCGATGCGCAGGAGATAACGGCCCGCGCCGACGCTACGCTGCTCGCGCTTGGCGGTGCTTCGTGGCCGCGCACAGGATCGGATGGAAGCTGGTATGAAATACTGGAGGCCCAGAACATCCCGCTCTCGCCTTTGGAGCCTGCGAATTGTGGGTTCATCGTGCCGTGGTCACCCTATATCGCGCATCGCTTCGCTGGAAAGCCACTTAAGCCCGTGACGGTGACGTTTGGCGGCGACACGCGCCAAGGCGAGCTGACGGTTACGGAAAAAGGCCTTGAAGGCAGCTTGATTTACGCGCTGTCCCCCGCGCTTCGTTCCGCGATCATAAGCGAAGGCAGGGCGGTGATCGAGCTTGACCTGCGCTGTGGCCTCTCGGTGGAAGACCTGACCGAACGCCTGAAGATGCCGCGCAAGGCACTTTCTTTTTCAAATTATCTGCGTAAGGCCTCGGGGCTATCGCCTCTCTCCATTGCTCTGATCCGCGAGGTTGTCCCGCCAGAGAGCCTGCCCGTCAATGACTGCGCCGCACTTGCCGCGCTTATCAAGAAACTGCCCGTGACGTTGACGGCCACCGCAGGGCTGGACCGCGCCATCTCGACCGCCGGTGGCGTGCGCTTTGACGCGCTGGATGCCGCCTTCATGCTCAAGCACAAGGCAGGCGTCTTTATCGCAGGCGAAATGCTGGACTGGGAAGCCCCCACCGGCGGCTATCTCCTCCAAGGCGTGCTCAGCTCAGCCACCCACGCCGCCAGAGGCCTGTGCGCGTATCTCAATCAGGCATAGAGCGGGCCAGCAGCGCGGTAAGGCGCGATGAGCGACGCCCATTGCCATAGCTGTCAATGCGCGCCGTCGTACGGATGTCTTTTTCGTGAGCCAGATAAAAAGCCTCGGCTGTTTCTTGCAGTCTGGTCGAGGTCGGTATCGAGGAAGGGCCCGTGTAGTCGGTATGGAAAGCATCAGAAACTAGAGCGGCCAAAGCAGGTTTGCATTGCTTGAGGTAGGTTCCAGCCGCCTGCTGCCACAAGTCGCAAATAGCTTCGTCTGACTGATTGTCGGGTGTCACATAACGAGACATTTTGTTGATCACATAGCCTGCTTGATAGGCAGGGGCAGAGTTGATGTATTCGGGGTTGGCGATTTTTTCAATCCTGTCCAGATAGGACGGGATAACCGAGAGAACGAAAGGTATCATGCTTTCAACGGTATGGGCGTTGATGCTTGCCGAAGCTATCTGGAACGAAGCCAGAAGATTCGATTGCGCAAGATAGATCAGCGCGTCGGGGACGGCCTCACGAGCCGCAAGCTCAAGCGGGGTTGGCGTGATTGTTTTGCCCCTCTCTATTTCGCGGCGATAACGCTGGCTGTCGCGGGCATAGACGAAGAGAATATCTCTGCTAGCCGTGTTGATTGTGACGATCCCGTGCATATTCGTCGTGAATGTCTTTCGATCTTTCTCTGTAAGGTTTTTGGGATCGTCATGGACCCAGAAAAGAAGAAAGGAAGCCATTGCGCGGGTGAGAGGTGTAACGCCGTCATCGATGCCTTTAGTGGTTGAGGCAACCTTTCGCAAGCCTTGTGACAGCTTGGCCTGATCGGATCTTTTTAGGCGAGCTAGGGAGTCATAGAAGCCACCAAATTCTCTGCTTCCGCTGCCGCCGTCGTGGCCGTAACGGGAATCTTCATACGCTTCAACATATCTGTTGACGAGGTTGATCATGTCTATGGTTTTCATAACGCGCCTTTGAAGTTTAAAATGCTCGCTACTCTAAAAAGGCAGATGAAAACCGTCCACGAAAATCTATGGTTAACTGCGTTTTATTGCCATTTCGCTCAGTAACGCTTCAAAATCTTTCACGAAGCCTGCGGTGTGGAAGAGGGGCAGGGTGGTTTTGTTGGTGGTCAGGTGGGCGCGGATCGCTTCGCGGCGGGGTTTGTCTTTGGCCAGCGACAAGGCGAGGGCTTTGTATTCCTCAAGCGACGTGGTGACGAGTTCGGGCAGGTCCACAGCGTGCAGAAGGCTGGCGGCGACGCGGCTGATAAAGCTGTGGCCGCGCAGGGTAACGACGGGCACGCCGCACCACAAGGCATCGCTGGTGGTCGTATGGCCGCCGACGGGGAACGTATCGAGGCACAGATCAAGGGTGGCATAGCGGCCCAGATGCTCGGTGACGGGCGCGGGCGGCGCGAAGAAAAGGCGGGAGGGATTGATGCCGCGCTTTTCGGCCTCGCGGCGCAGGTTGGCGGGGGCGTGGGGATTGGATTCAAACAGCCATAAAACTGCTTCGGGAAGCTCGCGCAAAAGGTCGCACCACACATCGAAGACGGGCGGCGTGATCTTGTAGGTCTGGTTGAAGCTGCCCAGAATGAGGGCTTCCTCAGGCAGGCCATAGTCTGCGTTCGGCCTTTGGGTGCCTATCGGTTTCAAATCATCATTGATCTGATAGCAGCGCGGCAGGCGATAGACTTTTTCAGTGAAGAAAGATTCTTCGCCGTCGGGTACCGTGATCGCATCGGCGATAAAACCGTCGATAAAGGGAGCCCCCGTCGTCGCAGGGAACCCCAGCCAGTGAAGCTGGACCGGCGCAGCGCGATAGGCGAGGATGTCCAGCCGCCCGCCTTGCGTGTGGCCCTTGAGATCAATCAGGATGTCAATCTCGTCGGCACGGATTTGCGCGGCGCATTGCTGGGCGGTGAAGGCATTCAGCTCGATAAAATGATCGGCATCGCCACGCAGCCGTCCGCGAATGGCGGAGTGATCCTCCACGCCATAGCTGTAGAGATAAACCTCGAATTGGGCGCGGTCGTGAAGGCCAATCAGCCCCGCGATCAGCCACGAGGTCGCGTGCGCGTGAAAGTCGGAAGAGAGATAGCCGATCCGCAGCCGCTGATGGCCATAGGGCGCGGCGGGCGGCAGCGGCGCGATGCCTGACAAGTTGCGCTGGATAAACGCTTCGGCAGCGGTTTTTTGCGAAGAAGGATCGTCGAAGAAGAGCAGGGTGGTTTGTGGCGGCAGAGGCGTGGGCGGGATGGGCTCCTCGCTCCAATCCGCAATCTGGCGGCAGGCGAAGAGATACTGCCCGCGCCCTGACTTGTGGCCGGGTTGCAGGGCCAGCATGTGCCGCCACGCCAACACGGCGCGGTCGGGACGCTTGGCGTTTTGGGACAGGCGGGCCATCGTCTCAAAAACTTCATAGCGTCCCTGATGCTTGTCCGCCGTTTGCTCCAACAGCGCGAAGGCAGAGGTCGTGTCGCCCATCGCGGCGTGAAGCCGCGCGAGGTTCAGGCAGGGCTCCAGCCAATCGGGATAGGCCGCCAGCGTTCGACGATACAAAGACAGGGCGCGGTCTTGCTCGCCCAGCGAGGTGGCGACCTGTGCGGCGAGGTGCAGGATGTTCGGATCTTTGGACGTGAGGCGCAGGGCCTCCGTTAACGCTTTATCCGCTTTGGATAAATCGCCCTGATGAACCAGATCGACAAGCTTGAAAAATCGCTGTTTGGCCGCTTCCGACACGCTGTTGCACTCCTTCCTGTGAGAGGCTACATTATGCGTCGCCGTTGCCCGTATGGCAATCGGTGCCGTTCAAAGAAAACGGCTTTGGGGTTATAGCTGAAAAAGAAGCCGGTGCTTACCACTCTTGTCATCATCTTTTGTTTGTTGCTGCTGAACGGTTTTTTCGCGATGGCGGAGCTGGCCATCGTTTCGGCCAAGCGGGTGCGGCTGCGCCAAATGGCGGAAGAAAAAAAGAGCAAGGGCGCGCGTCTGGCCTTGGAGCTGGCCGAGGACCCCAATCACTTTTTGTCGATTGTCCAGATCGGCGTGACGCTTAACAGTATTCTGACAGGTGCTTTTTCAGGCGCGGCGTTAGCAGTTCCTCTGGGAGAACAGCTTGACCAGTTGACGTGGATCGCGCCGCATGGCGAGGCCGTCGCGTTTGTGCTGACCGTTGGATTTGTCAGTTATCTAAGCCTCGTCTTGGGTGAGCTTGTGCCCAAGCGCATTGGTCTTTCTTATGCTGAGACGATTGCCGTACGCGTTGCGCATTTCATGGCTTTTCTGGCGAAGGTTGCCGCGCCGCTTGTTTGGCTGTTGAAGGGATCAACCGAGCTATGCCTGAAGATTCTGGGACTCGACCGTCCCGATGAAAATCCTGTGACCGAAGACGAGGTCAAGGACATGATCGCCGAAGGCACGCAGCTTGGCATTTTTAAACCTGCCGAGCGCGAGATGATTGAGGGCGTGATGCGCCTTGCCGACTGGACAGTGCGCACGATCATGACGCCGCGCATTGACATGCTGTGGCTTGGCGTGGAGGACTCGCCCGCCGAGCATGTGCGCGAGATTTGCGAGAGTGGCTATAGCCGCCTGCCGGTTGCGCG
This sequence comes from Alphaproteobacteria bacterium, assembly GCA_028683655.1. Lineage (GTDB taxonomy): Bacteria > Pseudomonadota > Alphaproteobacteria > UBA9219 > UBA9219 > UBA8914. The sequence continues at coordinate 4,397 of JAQUHK010000024.1, read as the reverse complement.
CGGCGATATGGATGAGGTGCTGGGCATCGTACATGCCAAGGATTTGCTCAATGCGGCTTTGTCGGGCGAGACTTTGGACATTCAGGCGCATATGCGCCCGCCGCTTTTTGTGCCGGATACGACGTCCGTTTTGCGGCTTTTGGATATGTTCCGCCAGTCGGGCCAGAGCCTCGCCGTCATCATCGACGAGTATGGCAGCGTTGAAGGGATCGTGACCGCTAAGGACATTCTGGAAGCGATCATCGGCGCGTTGCCGGAGACAGGACAGGAAAGCGACGAGGAACCTGTCCAACGTGAAGATGGCAGCTGGCTGATCGACGGCATGACACCGATCGATGAAGTCGAGAATATCATCGGTATGAAGAACCTGCGCGACAGTGGCGAGTTCCACACCATCGCGGGTTTCATGATCGACAAACTGGGCCGCATCCCGACCTCTGGCGATCACTTCCATTGGGGTGAGGCGCGTTTCGAAGTCGTCGATATGGATGGCCGCCGCGTAGACAAGGTGATGATCCTGCCGCCCACACATCAACCCGCTTCCGATGAGGAAATTGATTGAGTGGGAAAGATGTCACAGTCCAGTCATAGCACCTGAAGAATTGGATATTCGGCCTATAAAAATGAGTCATCCCCGCGAAAGCGGTGATCCATCTTCAACGCAAGGGACAACTTCGACAGTCATGGATTCCCGCTTACGCGGGAATGACGCTCTTTATTACATGATGGATCAAAATCTGTAATGGTGAGGGTAAAAAAAACTATTGTCCAAAACGTTCGGACCAGTTAAGACTATGGCTACACACTTGATTGAGGCGTTCGGTATGATGGGAACGCTCCGGGATCGGGCCATGGGCCAAAGGTCACTTGACGACGAGCTTGATGCTCCTTGAAAATAACATGACCGCAAGTGGGAAAGATAAAAACAGATGAATAAGCAAAAGACAGGAATCAAGGCATGAGACAAGGCGGTCAGAATGTTCGGCGTTCGCGTGGACGTCACAGCGGTGATAATAATAATAACGGACGCCCCTCAGGCGGCCCCCCGCGTGGCAGCAGCGAAAACAGAGTGCGTTCGGCGTCTGCGTTGCGTCACCAGACGTTTGACAGCAACGGGCCGGATGTGCGCGTGCGCGGTAATGCGTGGCAGGTTTATGAAAAATACCAGTCTCTGGCCCGCGATGCGGCTGGGGCCGGCGACCGTGTGATGGCCGAAAATTATCTTCAACACGCCGAACATTATTACCGAATCATTGAAGCGATCGAGGATGCGACGGCGGCGGAACTGCGGCAGCGTCAGGGCTCTTCTCCCTTGACGGGGCAGCAGCCGGATATGCCGTCCAATTACTTCACGCCCGATGGCCAGTTGTCGCCGACGCAGGGACAAAAAACAGACGGCCAGCCCTCAATGGGCAGAGGCTTGATTGACGAGACGGCCCAGCCTCAGGCTGCCGCGCCCCCGCTTCAACAAGCCGAAGTGCGTCGTAAGACGCCGCCTGCGCCGACCAATACTTTTTTCACGCAGGATGATCAGGAAGATCAAAGCTCCGGTCCCCAGACGCTGGTCGCTGGCGGCTGATCCTTTTTTTTGATGCGCAATGCCTGAAGTCATCACCTTTGGCTGCCGTTTGAACAGCTTTGAGTCCGAAGTCATTCGGACTCATTTGCTCAAAGCGGGCTTGAAGGATGCCCTTGTGATTAACAGCTGTGCCGTGACGGGCGAGGCCGAACGTCAAACACGGCAAGCCATTCGCAAGGCGCGGCGCGACCACCCCGATGCCAAGATTATCGTCACAGGCTGCGCAGCGCAGGTGCATCCCGACAAATATGCCGCGATGCCTGAAGTGGATTATGTCATCGGCAATGATGAGAAACTACGCGCTGAAACGTATCTCGCCCTTGATGAGTCAAAAATCCATATCACCGACATTCGCCTTGCGCGGGCCACCGCTTTGCCGCTTGTGCAGGGGTTTGAAGGCGGGCTGACCCGCGCGTTTATTCAGGTGCAAAACGGCTGTGACAATCGCTGCACTTTTTGTCTGATCCCTTTTGGCCGAGGCCCTTCGCGTTCTGTGCCGTTTGAAGCCATCGCCGCTCAGGTGCGACTTTTGGTGGAAGAGAAAAACTACCCTGAAATCGCGCTGACGGGCGTGGACATTACCTCCTATGGCAAAGACTTGCCCGAAAAGCCGACGCTGGGGCGGCTTGTCAAAGATTTGCTGGCGGCGGTGCCTGCGCTGCAAAGGCTGCGGCTCTCCTCGCTTGATCCCGCCTTCATTGATGAGGACCTGTGGGAGGTGATCGCCAGCGAGCCGCGCCTCATGCCTCATTTACACCTCAGCGTTCAGGCAGGCGACGATCTGGTATTAAAGCGCATGGCGCGTCGTCACAGCCGTCAAGACGTGATTGACCTGTGCGCCCGTGCCCGTCGCCTGCGCCCCGATATTGTTTTTGGTGCCGACCTGATCGCGGGCTTTCCGACCGAAACGGACGCGCAATTTGATAATACGGCGGCTCTGGTGGGCGAGGCGGGCCTCACATGGCTGCATGTTTTTCCCTATTCCGCCCGCACGGGCACACCCGCCGCGCGTATGCCGCAAGTGCGTGGCGAGCTGCGCAAAGAAAGGGCCGCACGGCTACGCGCCCTTGGCGAGGCGGCTGTTATGCGGCATATTGACAGCCTGATTGGTCAGCGTCTGGCCGTGCATGTCGAGCAGTCGTTCGTCGCCCGCACCCCAACCTTTGCCGAAGTCCATCTTGAGGCGCAAGCCGAAGTCGGTAGCGTGATTGAAGTCGTCGGCACAGCAAGAGACGGCATGCGGCTTGTGGCCAGAAAAGTTGAAGCATAAAGAGGATTCATGTCGGAAGAAAAAACAGGATGGCTTTCACGCCTGAAGCAAGGGCTCTCGCGCTCGTCGAGCAAGATCGGTGACGGGCTGACGAGCCTTTTCACCAAGCGCAAGCTGGACGACGAAGCCCTTGAGGAGCTGGAAGAGCTTTTGATCGCCGCGGACCTCGGCCCGTCCACAGCGGCGCGGCTGGTTGCCGATTTCGGCAAGACCCGCTTTGGCAAGGATGTCTCGGACGATGAGGTGCGCCGTGCGCTGGCCGAGCAAATGACCGCTATTCTGGAGCCTTGCGCCAAACCGCTGGCGACCGATGCCAGCAAAAAACCTTTCGTGATCCTGATGGTCGGCGTAAACGGCGCGGGCAAAACCACGACAATCGGCAAGATGGCCAAGCAATATACTGAAGGCGGGTATAAGGTCATGATGGCGGCGGGCGACACGTTCCGCGCCGCCGCGATCAGCCAGCTTGAAGTCTGGGGTCAGCGCACCGCTTGCCCCGTTATCACGGCAGAGCAGGGCAGCGACGCGGCCGCGCTCGCCTATAAAGCACTGGAACGCGCGAAGGCGGAAGGTGCAGACGTTCTGCTTATCGACACCGCCGGACGGCTGCATAATAAAACGGGCCTGATGGAAGAGCTGGCGAAGATCAGCCGCGTGCTGAAAAAGATCGACCCCGAAGCGCCGCATGAAACCTTGCTGGTGCTGGATGCCACAACGGGCCAAAACGCTCACGCGCAGGTTGAAACCTTTCGCGACCTCACCACCGTCACGGGCCTGATCGTCACCAAGCTGGACGGCAGTGCCAAAGGCGGCGTGCTTGTCGCACTCGCTGACAGGTTCAAACTCCCCGTCTATGCCATCGGCGTCGGTGAAGGCGTCCACGACCTCCACCCCTTCGAAGCCAACACCTTCGCCCGCTCCCTTATGGGCGTGGAGGGGTAGGCTTGCTACTTGTGCTTCCTGTAAATCCGCCAATAGGTGCTTTGCACGATAAGAGCGCGCGCGACGATCATGAAGCCCATGGCGAAAGCCGGTGTCGTGACATCTGAAATCCAGCCTGTGAGGACGGCGGCGACAGCCGTCACGCCCGCTGTGCCCAAGGAGATCAGCGAGCCCATGGTGGCGCGTTGTTCGTTGGAGAAGTTTTCTTGCTGGACCGTTAGGTCGGCTGTTTTGGTAAGGGCATAACTTGCTTGTGTTGTCATTAAAAGGAGAGGGGAAAAGAAGTTAGTTATGCCGGTTGCGATCAGCATCAAGGTATAGGAAAAACCTGTTCCTGCGGCGAGGATATTGATGGCAGAAAATCTTTTGATAATGGGTCCTGCAATCCAGAAACTGCACGCCCCGATCGCGTGTTGGCCAATGCGGTAGAGTGGTGTCATCCAGGTCGGCCAGACGCTGTCAACGAAACCCGGCGTGAAATATACCCCTCGCACTTGAAGAGTTGGCGTTAAGGGGTTGTTAAGGCGGGCGTGATTCAAGCTATTTATGGGAACACTGCTGACGCCGGAACAAAGGAACACGCTGCTGTACCGCCATCGTGGCGAG
>JAQUHK010000144.1 GCA_028683655.1 Alphaproteobacteria bacterium | reverse complement strand
GATCCTCTTGCGCGCGTGGACCTCATTGAAAGGGATGACCATGATCCGTTCCCTGGTGGCTGAGTCAACACCCTTGATCGACGGGACCGAGTTGGTCGAGATGTAGGGAGTGAACTTCGGAGCGGCTGACCGCATGACGTTAGAGTGCAACTGGCGGGTGTGCTGAGTGTCATTGCCTGTCACTCTCTTCACGGCGTTGGCTGAGAGGTTGTGGTCGTCACCGACCTCGGACATGAAGACCATCCGCTTGTTCAGTGACTCCACCATTTCCGGGGAGGGGCCGCTGGAGTTGCCTCCGAACAACTTGATCGCGTTCATGGGTCCAGCGTAGTCCCCGAGAGCGCGGCCACAGGCTTCCAGGATGGTCGTCTTGCCGGTGTTTGACGGTCCCCAGAGAAAGATGATCTTCTTATCCGGGTTCCCGGAGACGATGGAGTAACCGATGGCCTTCTGGACAAATCGTCGGAGTTCCTTGTTCGGGAGGAAGTCGTCAAGAAATTCATCCCAGGCGTCTGATTGAGCACCGGGGACCAGGTAGACGGCAGTGTTCTTCGTGATCAGGTCGGCAGGCATTCCTTTTCGGACGATCTCTTCATCTCCACGACGGAGGCTGAGGAGATCCAGGACCTCTCCCCCCTTCAGACCGATGGCGTCAGCGAGGTTGTCGAAGTCAGCCAGGTTAATGTTGTAGGAGTCGAAACCGTGCATCTGCTCCAGGATGTTCTTCTGGACTGAGGTCTGACGGCAATTATTGGCCCGCTTACGGATCTGGACGGCCATAGCCATCATTTCGTCCGGATCAAGTTCATCCGGCTTTAATTGGCGCTCTTCTCCCGCGTTGGCGAGGGCTTCTGCCTGCAACATTGTCTTGTCGGCCTCAAAATCGATCCTGGAAGCCACCGCAGGCTCCATGAGACCGAGGGTCTGCTTCTTACTCTTGAAGTGGAACCGGCCTGTCTGAGGGGTCCAGAAGGCAAACTCCTGGTCCGAGGTGGCACCCGCCACCGTCAGGAGGTCTTTCCCCCAGTAGTCTCGCAGCATCTCGGCGTGGCCGAGGTCCGTGTTCGAGTACATGGTCAGGTCGGCGTCCTTGGGACGCTTAGCCGCCTCAGTCTTGATTAGGAGGTCGTGAAACCCAGGCAACGCCAACTCTGCACCGTACTCCACGACGGACACATTGCCGTCTGAGATCTCACCGATGAGACGTTCCACCTCACCGATAACGGACTGGCGGAACTCATTCTTGGCGTCAGCCTCACTCCGTCGGGCTTTGACGATGGACACGGCGTTGACGAAGTTCTTCTCGATCTTGTACAGCGCAGCCTTGAGGCCGAGGTGGCCCTCCACACCGAGCATGATCGCCCCGTGGACGGAGGAGACCATCGTGTCGTGACCGTTGGCATCCAGGTTGGCCAGGAACTCCTCGGAGTCAGAGACCTTCTTCAGACTCTGGCTCATGTTCTCATTGCTATCCCAGCCGGAGATATTGGTACGGAGCCAGTTGACTGCCTCGCGGTAGTTGTCCTGGCTGGACCGACTGACGAAGGTACCCTTACGGGATTTCGTCAGTTTGCCGACTGACCCCTTCTTCAGGTAACTGACCCATCGGTCAGGAAGAATCGGGAGATCCTCGACGCGCGGGATCTCGATCTCATCGTTGCCCTGGTACCAGGTGTACCGCATTCCGTTGATCTCGGAAGGATAGACGGCGGCATATCGGTGAGTCAACTGGACAATATCGACGTCAGAGCACGCCGACGCCTTCCACTTGACCCCACGAGGGACGCGGAAGAAGAACTGGGCAGACGGCGACTCCACGCCTCGACGGGTGGACCGGGGGATAGTGTCCAGGTCCAGTTGACCGAGTTCGTGCTCCATGTCGGTGAGGAACACCCGGCCCTGCTTCTCCTCGTAGTGGTCCACGTCGAGAGAGATCACGTCGTGGTCCCCCTCGACCTGAACCCGGAGGCCGAGGTTGAAGTCGTCTCCGACTCCGTTCCACAACTTCTCGATCTCGGCAGGCTTCAGCACAGGGATGTTACCCGTTGTCTTCAGCGGCGGCGGAAACTTCTCTCCAGCCGGGAGAGGCAGAGGTGCTGTCCAGCCCTTCTCCATATACTCCTGTGCGGTGGTGTTCACTTACAATCCTTTCCTTGATCTATCTCTGAGACTATTACTGTACCACCCCATACTCCTTCTGCCAAGTCGGTGGTGAGACCTCGCTCCAAGCATTCGTTCTTCCTCTTCAAGGGGCACCCTCCACAAACGGAAAGAGCCAGAGAGAGCCGATGGCTCCTCTGGTCATCTGTTTCATCCTGGAGAAAGTACGGCTCGAAGAGCGTCGTCCTTCCGTTACAGGGCGTCCGATCCACTCGTTGCTCTCTTTCTCGCCATGTAGGCTCCCATGATGTCCACCGCGTCCACGTCGGACTGGTTGAAGGTCATGGAGATACCCACGGAGGAGAGCCTCTCGTAGAGGTTCTCTGCGATCTCTTCGTCCGTCTGCGGCTCATTGGCGAGCCAGGAGACCTCTGCGGCCTCAGGCTGACGGAACGTCCCCATCTCCCGGTCGTTGGTCAGATCCTTCCCGATTGCTCGGAAGACCTCTCTCATCTCGTGCTGATTCATGCAGGGTCCTTACTTGATCGATGTGCGCTAGGGTGCGCCTAATCCATGGGTACATCTTGAGTCGGGGGTGATGCTCGAACGGCAGGGGAGGGACCTTTGAACGGTACTTCCCTCCGACCTTGAACTCAGGGATCGGGTACCCGAGTGCTCTGGCCGCATGTCCGATTGGGATGGAGTCGGCCAGATCGCTCTTGGCCATCTCCAGCATGACGATGGCCTTCTCCGGGTTCTTCACGTCCTTGAAGTGGGAGATCCCGTCAATGATCTTGATCGAGTCCTCCAGAGTGTAACCTTTCCAGGTGTACCAGTGGTAGATCGGAATACCCTGGGACTTGGCGAACCTGGTGATGCGGGTCTTGTTCCCTGCGGTGGCCTTGAGTCGCAAGGCCCGGAGGATCTCTCCTACAGGAAAGACGAGGCCTCCATCCGGCGCGGATTCTCCAAAATACGCCGGAGACAGAGGATCGCGTGGCGATCCGCGTCCCGGCTGTGCCGGTCCTTCTGAGTCTTGATCTCGTAGCCCCATTTATCCATCCTCTTGTCGGTACAGATCCCCTTGGCATCTGCCGGGGTCTGAAAGTAGATCTTAGTGTTGTCGGTGTGAAAAAGTTCCTGCGTGATCCCAGCGGCCAGCCTGACCGGAGCCAGGAACTCCGCCGAGGAGTTGAGTTGCCGTACAGTGAAGTTCTCGATGGCGACAATGACCCTTCTGGTCTTCGTCTCGTTACCTGAGAATTTACTGAGAGCCGTGATGGCTTCAGCGATCTTCAGGGAGATCCTTTGCTCTACAAAAGCATCGTCCACCCCGTCATCGATCAGGTCCTCCACATTGCCGGAGCCGCCATAAGAGATCTGATCCGACCCCCAGTGCTCCACGGTCTGTGGGGTTGGAATGGACTTGCTGCTGAAGGCAACCACGGACAGCCCTGTGGTGACTCCGGGATCGATGCCGACGATGATGGTGTCGAGATCCTCGTCAAAAGGTCGGTAGTAGCCTCCGAAAAAATTGATCCTCTGGTTCATTCTCATCCTAGGTCAGTTCGATTGCGGTCAAGGAGTGTGCCTGAACTGAGGGGCCGAAATCGTTGTTGGCCCGACCTGAGGCGTGGATGACGAAGACTCCGGCTCCGATCTCATCGATCTCAGACTTCAACTTAGGATAGTTGAAGCGCGAGATGTTGACGTGGACCTCGGTTCCACCGATGTCGGTGCAGATAATCTTGGCCTTGGTTGAAAGTTCAGGAGACTCTAGTCTATCAAAAACTTCCTCGGTAGTCAAGTTCTTTCTGGTTCTCATCTCCCCGATCACGTCGATGGTCTTGACGGACACGACGTGGCCGAGATAGGTCACGAACTCACCGGCCTGGAAGGGAATCGTAGAGGAGTCGGAGTCCGGGGTCTCCAGATGCGCCTCTCCTTCATGGATGGCCTCAAGAACAGTGAGCGTGGCGTTGTTCGTCAGGTTGATCCCGAACGGGTCAAGGCTGCTGGAGAGAGTGAGAGCCTTGGCCGTGGCCTTAGGTCCAAAGCCTCGGACATCCTTCTCGAAGGTCTCCCAGGTGGAGATCCCGGGGTTGCTCTCCTTGGCATCGACCATGAGGTTGGCCACGACGGTGCCGATCCCAGCGATCTGTGTGAACCCGGCCTGAACGCCGGTGTTCATCGAGTTCGGCTCCCACGAGTAGCCGGAGACCTCGGGGTGAGGCGGAGATACCGTGAGACCGTGGTTGACGGCATCCTGAAGCAGGAGGAGTTGCGGATCGGCCTTGCCCTTGACCTTCCCCTTCTTGGCGGCGGTGCGAAGCGAGGCGGCGAAGAACTCTACGGGGTAGTTGATCTTCAGATACATGCACCAGTATGCCACAGCGGCATAGGAGATGGCGTGAGCCACGTTGAACAGGTACGAGGACGACGCAGCCATGTAGTCCCAGACCCGTCGGGCCAATTCCTCGTCGGCGTCGTGATTCTTCTTGGCTCCGTCACGGAACTTGATCCAGAACTCCTCGAAGGCTCCACCAGCCTTCTTGGCTCCGATGATCTTTCGTAGGCGTCCGATCTCAGAGTCGTCAAGACCGCCGAATTGCTGGCCGATCTTCATGACCTGCTCCTGGTAGACCAGGCATCCGTTGGTCTCACCCAGGATCTCGTCCACGACGGGGTGGATCTCGTCCACCTCATCTCCGCGCTCAACCTTGATGTACTGAGAGGTCATGCCGGACACGAGAGAGCCGGGACGGGACAGAGCATTAATATCCGCCAGAGTCATGAATGTGGGGATCTTATCGGTCCCGGAGAAAATATCCTTGACGACTGTTCGGGTTGCTCTCCCCTCAAACTGGAAGATCCCGGTGAGGTCATCGTCCGCGAAGGCCTTGAGGACCCTCTGGTCGTCAAAGGGGAGGTCGTAGAGATCGTTGAGGGTCATGTCCTCGGCGTAGTGGAGGG
>JAQUHK010000023.1 GCA_028683655.1 Alphaproteobacteria bacterium | reverse complement strand
GGAGCTTTAGGCTCGGCGGCAAGGGTAATCTGGGCGGTCAGAACGAGCTTTTCGGCGCGTGCCATGGAGGCCGACTCCGTCGACGCATCGTCACTGGCTGGCGACATCAGGGATGAGCCAGTCGAGCGCATCGCTTTGGCGACACGCATATTTTGCTCCATGAACATGGGGTGCCTTTGCTGGCCATTAAAGGTGATCGATGCGATCCGGTAGCCTCGGGCCGGTATCGAGGTGTTGAGCGTGGTGAGCTGCTCATTGGCTTGCTTATAGATTTCGGTGCGAAGCTGGGAGAGGGCGGTTTGCGTTTCCTCTAGCGTTGGCGAGAAATCAATCTGGCCGATCGTCAGTTGCATGCCTGTCTTGCTGACGGCCTTCGCCTTTTCGGCAAGGCCGTTGAGGTTGTTTTCGGGAATGCGGGCTTCATAGCTGGCACTCCACCGCTCCATGCCTGTCGGGTCTTGCATGCGGTTGAAGCTGGTGAGTCGCCAGTCCGCTTTGACCACATCGTCCACGGCTTTCGCCATATTGGTGCGGGTGGAGCCTGCATTGCTGCTGGAAACCGCCGCCGCGACATTAAGCGTGACCTGCGCCGACTTCGTCGAAACCCAGCTTTCCGCCGAGAGGTCAAACGAAACGGTATCATCGGGTTTAACCCCTTCGGCATGGGCCGACACAGGCGAAAGCGCAAGGAACAGAACGAGGGCAAGAGCCGAAAGAGAAGGGCGTGTCGTCATGGCGGGACCTTTCATAAAGAGGGGGTTAGAAGTCGAGGTCTGCGTAGCTTTTGGGAGGCAGAAGCCCCGCGATGTGGTCGCCCAAAAGGGCGCGGAAGCACGGGCGAGACTTGATGCGGGCATACCATTCTTTGGTGTGTGGATGATCCTTCCATGGCACATCGTTCAGATAGTCGATGGTCGAAAGCTGGGCCGCAGCGGCCAGATCGGCCAAGGTCATTTCATCCCCCGCCAGCCAGTTCCGCCGGTCGGTCAGCCATGCAATATATTGCATGTGGCCGTGGATATTGTGATGTCCGGCCCGCAGAAGATAGCTGTCCGGTTCCCCGCCGCCTTGCAGGCGTTTGATGGCTTTTTCGCCGACAATCAGGCTGGTACACTCGGTAAACATCTTGGTTTCGAACCACGCGACAAGCCGCCGCGCCTCGGCGCGGGCTTCCGGTGTCGGGCCCAGAAGGTCTGGCCCTTCGGTTGTTTCCTCAAGATATTCGCAAATCGCCGTGGCCTCTGGAATCACAACCTTCGTGTGGTTGCCTTCAATCACCAGGGTCGGGACGTCCCCGCTGGGCGAGAGGGTCAGATAGTCTGCCCGAGGGTCCCATGGCTTTTCGATAACCGCTTCGAACGCGATTTTTTTCTCAGCCAGAGCCAGCCTGACGCGGCGGGAGGGGGGATCAAGCGGATGATGATGAAGGCGGAAAATCATGGACAGGGGCAGGGGGCTTGGGCAAGAGAATCTTAAAGACCGCCAACGGTATCACACCGGAAGTTGTCAAAAAAGGGGCTATCGGCCATGACAGGGACTGCAAAACAAATAAAATCAGCTTGGCTTTTTCTTAACCTCTCTTTAAAGTCTGTTTTATGACAAACAAAACGATTTATATAGCTTCCGACCATCGGGGCTATCCGCTTAAGCAGCTCTTCATTAGTTGGTTAACGGAAAACGGGTATCAGGTTCGCGATTTCGGTCCGGAAGGCGAGGCTCCACGCGTGAACGCTTCCGACTATGCCACAAAGGTCGCCGAGGCGATGCGTGGTGATCCCACGGCGCGTAGCGTGCTGATCTGTGGTACTGGTCAGGTCATGGCGATGACATCCAACCGCTACAAGCACATCCGCGCCGCTTTGTGTACCAACACGACGATGGCGCGACTGGCGCGGCAGCATAACGACGCAAATATTCTTGTGCTCGGGGCGCATGTCTCGGGGCAGGAGGTCGCGCTGGACTGCCTGAAGGCCTTTCTTGAAACCGAGACGCTGGGCGGTGTTTATGCCGAGCGGTGCCAGATGCTGACCGATCTGGGCGGGTTGTAACTCCCCCCTGACCTTTCCTCATCCGACCATTAATCTAAGGAGTTCGTAAGTTATGGTGTCGTCTTCGTTTTTTGCCGAATCTTTGGAAAGCCGTGATCCGGAGCTTTTTGCTTCCATTAAAGCAGAACTAAGCCGCCAGCAGAACAATATCGAGCTGATTGCCTCGGAAAACATCGTCTCCCGCGCGGTCCTTGAGGCACAGGGATCGGTCCTGACCAACAAATATGCCGAAGGCTATCCGGGCAAGCGTTACTATGGCGGCTGCGAAAAGGTCGATCTGGCGGAAAGTCTGGCGATCGAGCGGGCCTGCAAACTGTTTGGTTGTTCCTATGCGAATGTCCAGCCGCACTCCGGCGCACAGGCGAACGAGGCTGTGTTCCTTGCTTTGCTCAACCCGGGCGATACTTTTATGGGTCTCTCCATGGCGGCAGGCGGTCACTTGACCCATGGGGCCTCGGTCAGCATGTCTGGCAAGTGGTTTAATGCCGTTCCCTATGGCGTTCGCGTCGAGGACGGACTTATTGATATGGACGAGGTCGCGCGTCTGGCGCGTGAGAATAAACCCAAGCTCATTATCACGGGCGGCTCGGCCTATCCGCGCATCATCGACTTCGCCGCCTTCCGCAAGATCGCGGATGAAGTGGGCGCGTTCCTTATGGTCGATATGGCTCACTTTGCGGGGTTGGTTGCGGGCGGTGTCTATCCCTCGCCGATCCCCCATGCGCATATCGTGACCACCACCACCCACAAGACCCTGCGCGGGCCGCGCGGCGGGATGATCCTGACCAACGATCAGGATCTTGCCAAAAAGCTGAACTCCGCCGTCTTCCCCGGCTTGCAGGGAGGTCCTCTCATGCACGTTATCGCGGCCAAGGCGGTGATGCTGGGCGAGGCGTTGACACCAGCCTTCAAGGATTATGCGCAAAATGTCGTTGATAATGCCAAAGTTCTGGGGGACACGCTGATTGGCCACGGCCTTGACATCGTCTCTGGCGGCACTGACAGCCACCTCCTGCTCGTCGATCTGCGTCCCAAGAGCCTGACCGGCAAGGATAGCGACAAGAGCCTTGAGCGCGCCAACATCACCTGTAACAAGAACGGCATCCCCTTCGATCCGCTGCCACCCGCCGTGACTTCCGGCGTTCGTCTGGGCACACCGGCGGCGACTACGCGCGGCTTCGTCAAGGCCGAGTTCGTCAAGGTCGGTGACTGGATTGCCGAGGTGCTGGATGGTTTGGCCAAGGCGCAAGGCGGCGATAACAGCGCGGTTGAAAAAGACGTTCAAAGGCGCGTGATCGCTTTGTGCGAGCAATTCCCCATTTACAGCTGACGGAGAAAACCGATGCGCTGCCCCTTCTGCGGATTCGAGGATACACAGGTTAAGGACAGCCGTCCCAGCGAAGATAATGCCGCGATCCGTCGCCGTCGTTTTTGCCCGAATTGTGATGCGCGTTTCACGACGTTCGAGCGCGTGCAGTTGCGTGAGTTGGTCGTGGTGAAAAACGATGGCACGAAAAAGCCGTTTGATCGCGACAAGCTGGCCCGCTCGATGCGCATCGCTTTGCGCAAGCGACCTGTCGATGAAGAAAAGCTGGAGCAACTTATCAACGCGCTGGTCCGCCAGATGGAGACGACTGGCGATGGCGAGATGTCAACCCGCGAGATTGGCGAGATGGTGATGGAGACGCTCCGGCGGCTGGATCATGTTGCCTATGTCCGCTATGCCTCGGTCTATCGTGATTTCCGCTCGCCAGCCGATTTCAACGAGTTCGTCGATACGCTCAAGCGCGAAACCATCACAGAATAGGGGGGAGCCCATGTTCACCGGCATTATTCGTGAAATAGGCCATGTCATCTCCGTCACCAAAACAGGCGACTGGACGGTCGAGGTCTGCGCTCCTGTGACGGTGTCCGAGCTTTCCATCGGCTCTTCGGTTGCCTGCAACGGCGTCTGTCTCACGACTATTGAGCTGACAGACGAAACCTACACCGTCCAGCTTTCCACCGAAACGCTCGCCAAAACGGTTCCCGATTCATGGCAAGAAGGTCGCGACATCAATGTTGAGCCTTCCCTGCGCATGGGCGATGAGCTTGGTGGCCACATTGTCTCCGGTCATGTGGATGGTCTTGCCAAAGTCGTCTCGCGCACAGAAGAACAGGACAGCATTCGCTTCGTCTTTAAAATTCCCGACGAGTTCGAAGGTTTCCTTGCCCCTAAAGGCTCTATCGCGCTGGATGGCATTTCCCTGACGATCAACGATGTGAACGGCACCTTTTTCGGAGTCAACATCATCCCGCATACGCAAAAAGCGACAACCATAGGGCTGAAGCAGGCGGGCGATATGTTGAACTTTGAGATTGATACGATCGCCCGTTATGTGGGCCGCATGCTCGCTGCGCGGGGCCTTTGATGATTGCCCCGATCCACGAGATTATCGAAGAAGCGCGGGCGGGCCGTCTGTTTATCCTCGCCGACGACGAAGACCGTGAAAATGAAGGCGACCTTATCCTGCCTGCTCAGTTTGTCACCCCCGAATCCATCAACTTCATGATCACCCATGCGCGAGGTCTTGTCTGTCTCGCACTGACGTCGGCCCGCGCTGCCGGGCTTGCGCTTGACCTTCAACCAACGCGCCATGAAAGCCGCTATGGCACCGCCTTCACCGTCTCGATCGAAGCGCGGGAAGGCGTGACGACCGGCATCTCCGCGTTTGACCGCGCCCATACGATCAAGGTCGCCGTCGATCCGGCCAAAAGCGCAGGCGACATCGTCACCCCGGGGCACATCTTCCCTTTGATTGCCCGCGATGGCGGCGTGCTGGAGCGTCGGGGCCACACGGAAGCCGCTGTCGAGATCGCCCGATTGGCAGGTCTCATTCCTGCGGGCGTGATATGCGAAATTCTGAAAGAAGACGGGCACATGGCCCGATTACCTGATCTTGAGCGTTTCGCGGTGCAGCATAACATCAAGATTGGTACGGTCGCGGATCTTGTTTCTTTTGTCAGCGAAAGCAATAGGCTTGCGGGAGCCGCTTAGAGTCTTTATGTTGGTCCTGCACGAGGTGCCTTTTTTTCCGCGTGACTGTCTTAGCAAAAGAGCTTCCGCTCTTCCTTGATTTATCGGTCAAGTTTTACTCACTAACTTCTCTGGTTCCTTGAAAGGGGGCTTTACAGCTATGTCTATCGGTGATCGCGATCCTATGGAAGTCTATGCGAATCTCGTCCCAATGGTGGTTGAGCAAACGTCGCGTGGTGAACGCTCCTTTGACATTTATTCCCGCCTCCTGAAGGAACGCATCATCTTTCTGATGGGCGAAGTCGAAGATCATATCTCCAGCCTCGTGTGCGCCCAGCTCCTTTTTTTAGAGTCCGAGAATCCTAAAAAAGAAATCTCGCTTTATATCAACTCGCCGGGTGGTGTCGTGACCTCTGGTCTCGCGATGTACGATACGATGCAGTATATTCGCTGCCCTGTGTCCACGGTTTGCATCGGTCAGGCCTGCTCGATGGGCTCGCTGCTTCTCGCGGCGGGTGAGAAGGGCCAGCGTTTTTCGTTGCCGAACAGCCGGATCATGATCCACCAACCTTCGGGCGGCGCCAAAGGCCAGGCCACGGATATCGAGATCCAGGCCCGCGAAATTATCAAACTGCGTCAGCGTCTTAACGAGATTTATGTCAAGCACACAGGCCAGACCTTTGACACGATCTCCACGAATGTTGAGCGTGACAATTTCATGTCGGCTGAAGAGGCCAAAGCCTTTGGTTTGATTGATGAAGTTGTGTCACGTCGCCCTGAGGCACCGGAAGGTGAACAAAAGGCGGCTTGATAAAAGCTTTCGGGCACCCAATGTTAATAAACAGGTAACCAAGCCCTATTAGGGTAGGACGAGTGGTTAGATAAGGGGAATATCGCGATGACGAAAAGCAGCGATACGAAAACGACGTTGTATTGTTCTTTCTGTGGAAAGAGCCAACATGAGGTCCGCAAGCTGATTGCGGGACCGACGGTTTTCATCTGCGATGAATGTGTGGAGCTTTGCACGGATATCATTCGCGAGGAGAGCAAAACAAGCATCGTTAAGTCCAGTGACGGCGTTCCCGTTCCCCGTGACATTAAAAACGTCCTCGACGACTATGTGATTGGGCAGGATCACGCCAAGCGCGTGCTCTCGGTTGCCGTTCACAACCACTATAAGCGTCTGGCGCATGGGGCCCGTGGTTCCGAGGTTGAGCTTGCCAAGTCCAATATCCTTTTGGTTGGTCCAACGGGCTGCGGTAAAACGCTGCTCGCCCAAACACTGGCCCGCATCATCGACGTTCCCTTCACCATGGCTGATGCTACCACGCTGACGGAAGCGGGCTATGTCGGTGAAGACGTTGAAAATATCATCCTGAAGCTCCTGCAAGCCTCAGACTATAATGTCGAGCGGGCCCAGCGCGGCATCGTCTATATTGACGAAATCGACAAGATCAGCCGCAAGTCCGACAACCCCTCCATCACGCGCGATGTGTCGGGTGAAGGGGTGCAGCAAGCCCTTCTGAAAATTATGGAAGGCACCGTGGCCGCCGTTCCACCGCAGGGTGGGCGCAAGCACCCGCAGCAGGAGTTCTTGCAAGTTGATACGACGAATATCCTGTTCATCTGCGGCGGTGCCTTTGCTGGCCTCGACAAGATTATCTCTGCGCGAGGCCGTGGTTCTTCCATCGGTTTCGGTGCGGACGTCCGCGGACCTGATGAACGTCGCACCGGCGACATCTTGCGTGAAGTCGAGCCTGACGATTTGCTCAAATTCGGCCTGATCCCCGAGTTCATTGGTCGTCTGCCTGTCGTGGCGACGCTGACCGATCTTGACGAGTCCGCTCTCGTCGATATTCTCTCGCGCCCCAAGAATGCGCTGGTCAAACAGTTCCAGCGTCTGTTCGAGATGGAGAATGTCTCCCTCGACGTTACGGACGATGGTCTCAGTGCCATTGCCCAGAAAGCCATTGTCCGTAAGACGGGCGCACGTGGTTTGCGCTCTATCATGGAAAACGTCCTTCTGGAATGCATGTTCGACCTTCCCGGCACGCCCGGCATTGAAAAGGTTGTCGTCAACCGCGATGTTGTGGAGGGCAAGTCCCAACCGATCGTCGTCCACGGCGAACCCAAAGCCGAAGAAGCCTCCGCCTGACGCTTCCTGTTTAATGAAGGCGTCTCTGACTGCCGCACTCTTGCTGGGCTTGGTCTAGCAGATAGTCCATGGCGTTTTGCACGCGTTGATAGAACTGTTTTTTGCGTCCCAGCTTCAGGTCGATTTCGAGCAGCAGGGAGAGGTCTTTTACGGTCGGGCTCTGGCCTTCCTCAAGTCCCAACAGATCGACGATTTCAGTCGTTCGGGTGATAGCGTCTGTTTGTGGGCGCGTTGCTCTGGCTGTTCTACTCATTTCTTCCCAGTCCTCCTGACCGTTGTTGGCGTTATTATTGACGTGGTTGGCTTTCTTTTGAGCTCATCTGGCGGTTCATTGGCTCTTCAGCTCTTCAGCTTCTCCCACAAATAGTCACGGGCGCGCTGATAGTCGTGAGCCGACAGCTTGTCGATGTCTTTCAGTTTTAGCTCCTGTTTCATCTCCAACCGTATTTCGTCCTCGGGGCGGAACGTTTCTTTGGCGGTGTAGAACAAAAGAGCCTGAATTTCGACCTGTTCATAACGGGTGGCCTCGCGGGCACTGTCCTGTACGAAATAGGTCAGGGCGGACGTTCCGATCACGGCGGCGAGGGCGCTCAGGCAAGCCATTTTAATCGGCAGCATGCTGGGGGAGGGCGTGCGCTGATCAAGGCTTGCCGTACCGTTGTGTTCGGCGTGCAAAATTTCGTCGGCCAATTCGACGATTTTACTGTATCTGTCGCTCATTTGAAAAAGCCTCCAGCCAAGGAAGTGTGAAATATCTTTTTCAGTATCTGGGATATATCATTACCATAATTTGGTAGAAATGCAAGCGTTATTTTGCACTCAAAATGCCTAAAATGGGTAGCTATTCGAGTGTGTGTAGCCCCATTTTTGAGGTAAGAATGCCCTGAAAAGACTATTTACTACTTAAAAACAACAAGTTAGACATGTGCGGCTTATATCTCCTTCAGGGCAGAAGCGGGAGGCACGATAAATTTTTTATCACGCCGCCAATCCAAATGTGGGAATAATCCAATATCTTAGTTTGAAGCCTGATCCAGCATTTCCTGAATGTTCATCCGCAGTTTCATCCGCAAGGCCATGCGATCCTGCACCGGTATAGGCAGATCGCCCATTTTCAAGACGTTCTTCTTGAACAACGCCATGATCACATCTTCGATGGCGCGCGCCATTTCGTTATCGGTGCGGCGTAATTCCGCCAGCGTATCAAAAAGCACCTGTGCCGATTGCCCCTTTTTTTCCAGAAAAGCGACCATGTCGGGATGGTCATACGGGATCATGCTGGCACCGGGCATCGACTGTGTCGATGCTTTGATGATCACATCGTTTGAGTTTCTGAGAACATAGGGCATGGGGCAAAGGCCTTCCGGTAACCTATGCGTACGCTAGATGATTCTCACGTGCTTCAGAACTAAAAAAGATATCTCGCTTCCGTAACGCATGGAGGGGGTGATAAAATGGTTTTCTTTTTTCACCGAAGGCATTACAAAGCACCCTTTCTTGTCTGCCTCATCACTGCGGACCCGTTTGATCAATCAGGGAGCGTTTTTCATGTCCAATGCCTCATCCGGTGAAGTTTCCAGCGAGCGTCTGCGTTCCTTTATTCTCCGTATCGAAAAGCTTGAGGAATCCAAGGCCACCATCGCCGAGGATATTAAAGACGTTTACGGCGAAGCCAAAAGCACGGGCTTTGATATCAAGATCATCCGCAAGATCATCAGTATGCGCAAGATGGATGTCGAAAAACGCCGCGAGGAAGAAGAGCTTCTGGACCTCTACAAATCCGCGCTCGGCATGGAAGTCTAACGCCGTTCCAGATTGATTGTGATCATCGTCACCAGTGCGATAATGCCCAGCAGAGCGGCGATCAGGGCTGGCGTAAGCCCGATACCAACAAACGCCGCCGTCACGGCCAGTGTCGTCAGCAGTTCGATGGCGATATAGCGCGCGCCGATCGCATGCCCGCAGTACCTGCATTTTCCTTTGCCCGACAGCCACGAAAAAACGGGGACGAGATCGCGCACCGTTAACTGGGCCCGACAATGCGGGCAATGCGAAGGGGGCGTGACAATCGACAAGCGGCGCGGAATGCGATAGCTCAGCATCGTTGTGAAGCTACCCAAGACCAGCCCGATAACGAGCCCAAGGACAATGCGAACCGCGAGGATATCGCCAAAAGACGGATCAAAAACCATAGGCCTTGCTACCTGAGACTCTTTAACAAACCGTCAAAGACCGAGTTTGTAGGACAGGGGAAAGTTTCGTTTGGGATCATTCGGCATTTGCCGCGCGATGGCCAAAAGGCCCTTTGCGTGTTCTTTCAAATCGGTCGTAATAGAAGTTGTTAGTGGCTCACCCATGTGACTTCTCACGGTAACGGTGTGCCTTTGCGTTCCTTGCGGGCAGGCCTTTGCCTCTTGAGCCCACATTGCGTTGGGGATGATAAGGTCACCGCAAGCCTGTCCTGCCTTATCGAGCAACTGTGCCATACTGGCAGGCGCATTTCTTAGTCCTGATGTTACGGTTAGAATTTCAACGGATTGAATCAGATTCGAACGTGCTTGCTCGATGGCGTTGGGAAGCCATGAATCGCGGAGGTTCAGAAAATCAGAAGCCGCGCAGGGTACATGTGTGGCCCAAGGCGAAGCCTGCTCGATTGATTGCTGGGTAAACGGCGTTAGCGTTTCAACGCCCATGACAAAAGAGGCTCCCATGTCTCGGGCCTTGATGATGAGGGCCTGAGCACTGGAATCGGGAACGTCCTGTGTGACGACGATGGCGTGCAGGCGATGAGCGGGTTCCCCCTTGATATGCAGACGCCCTGAGCCTGACTCGACAAGCTCGACCAGCTTGTAGCCATGTAACGGTGTCGCCTGACGACAGATTTCTTGTGAAGTAGGATTGTCACCGATAACAGCAAGATAGAAGGTCATAACAGGGGAACCCTTGAGTGTGTTTTTAAGCGTTACTTCCGTCGGGCCATTTTACGCCTGAAACAATCTTGCGTCCATATGTCCGAAAGTATTAATGAATACGATGAAATTATTCTTTTACGCAATGCAACTAAAGTTAATGAAAGGCTTGAAAGCCCATATATTTAGTGCCTATAGTTGTTGTCTTTGCTTCACTCTTGCAAATCAGAGACGACCATGACCGGGCCCCTTATCCATGTACAGGACTTATCCCGCACCTTTCAGACACGGGATCGCAAATTCGTTAAACCGCACTGGTTCTCGAGTGTCCCGATGCTTGAGGTGGCCGCCGTCTCCGATCTGAACTTTGCCATTGAAGCCGGTGAAAAGGTGGCCTTTATCGGCCCGAACGGCGCGGGTAAGTCCACGACTCTCAAAATGCTGTCCGGCTTGCTCCAGCCGACCTCCGGCACGGCGAGCGTTTGCGGTCTGATCCCGTGGACCCAGACGAGGGATTTATCCCGCAAGGTCGGCCTCGTTTTCGGCCAGAAGACCCAACTTTGGCCCGCCCTAAGTGTCAGCGACAGTTTCGATCTGCTCGCGCGGATTTACGATCTTGATCCGGCCACATACCGCGAACAGAAGGACAAGCTGATCGAGGTCTTTGGCCTGTCCAAGTTCGTCCACCAACTGGCCCGCACGTTGTCTCTGGGGCAAAAGATGCGCAGCGACATCGCCGCCGCTTTGCTGCACCAGCCGTCGGTCCTTTTTCTGGATGAACCGACCATTGGGCTCGACGTCACGGCTAAAGCTTTGCTCCGCGATCACCTGAACCGCCTTGTCAAAGAGTTCGAAACAACGGTTCTGCTCACCAGTCACGATACGGACGACATCGAGAAAATCTGCGACCGCGTCGTCCTGATCGACCATGGCCTCAAGCTTTTGGACACCACCTTGCCGGAGCTCCACAAAGAGTTCGCCTGCGCTAAAACCCTGCGCCTTGTGACGGAAGAAAAGGAGCCTGCCTTCACGCATGAAGCCGTCGCAACAGAAGAGCAGGGTGAGCATCATCTTGTTTTGAAAGTTGACATCACGCGCACGTCGATTGAGAGGATTGTGACTCTGTGCCTTGAGCGGTTCACCCTGCGCGACATCGGGATCGAGGACATGCCGCTTGAGGAGATCATCAAAGAGATTTATCTCAGAAAGCCGAAGGTCGCATGAGCCTGCGTCACCATCTCGGCGTTGTTTCCTTGGGCATAAAAATGGGCCTCAAGCAGTCGTGGAGCTGCAAGATCGAGGTTCTGGGGTCCATCATCATCTATGCGACCGTGATGGTCGTTTGGGGCGGTATTATCAAAATGCTGCCGCTGGATTTGCTTGAGAGCCTCAATCTGACCACAGCGGGCATGATCTGGTATATCGGCGCAACGGAGTTTGTTGTGTTTGTGTGCCCAAGCTGGGGATTTAAACAGGTACAGAATGACCTTGAAACGGGGCAGGCCCATCTTGGGTTGCTTCGGCCTTATCCCGACTCTTTGTTGCGGATCAGCATGTGGACAGGGGACGCGCTTGTGCGTACCGCCGCGATGCTGTTGCCATTTCTTTTGGTGTGTTGGGGCTTGTCGGGCGAAATCTATCTGTCCGTCGAAAAAGTTCTTTTGCTGTTGTCCGTCTTACCGATGGCGATTGGCATCATGCTTGCCGGAGCCTATATGGTCGGCGGTTCTTGCCTGTGGCTTATTCAGGCTGAGCCCGCTTTCTGGGTTTGGCAGAAATCCGTCTTCATTTTGGGCGCGATGGTTTGGCCGATGGCCTTTTATCCCGAGGTTATGCAAAAGCTCATGTGGTTGACGCCATTCCCCTCACTTTTGGCCGTTGCGGGCGATTGGGTGATGGCTGGCGACCTCATCATGCTGGGGGTTCATTTGATTCACCAGCTATTCTGGGGTGTTGTTTTTATCGCGCTGCTTCGCTGGTTTGATGCCGCTGTGCTGCGTCGTGTTCAAAGCGGGGTGGGATCATGAGAAAAGCCCACGATTTGTTGTCTTATCCCAAGGCCCTGCTTTCCGGCAATATGAAGAGCCATGCGGGATCATTGAAAAAACTTCTTATCATGTCGTTTTTCATGATGCTGCAAAATACGATGTTCTTTGTGTTGTGGTTGATCCTCTTCGACTCAACCGGCGATATGAGCGGCTATAAACTCACCGATGTGGCGCGTTGTTTTGCTGTTGTAAACACAGCAATTGGCCTGATGTTGTTCTTTTGTCAGGGCGTGCGCACCATTCCCTACAAAGTCGCCGATGGCAGCATGGACTTCTTCCTCACCAAACCGGCGCATCCTCTGCCCTTGTTGATGTTCAGTGCATCGGCACCTGCCAGTCTGGGGGATGTCTTTTATGGCCCGCTTATGCTTTGGCTGTTTGGCGATTTGTCGGGCGTGGGCCAGTGGGGCTTGATGCTCGTCTTGATGGTTCTGACCTCCATCATTTTCTTTTCCGCAACCCTGGCTTTTTACAGCATACCTTTTTGGTTGAAGGGCAGCGCACGTTTTCCCGACCAGTTGTTCGAGATGTTTATTATCGCCTCGACCAGCATCCTGAAAAACCAGCCATTGAGCGTGAAAATAGTGATCTACACAATCATTCCTGCTGGATTTATGTCCAACTTCCCGCTCGACCTCGCCCGCCACTTCAACATTCAGGATTTCGGCATCATGATTCTGGCGGCCATCTTCTATGCAACCCTAGCCGTCGCCATCTTCAACGCGGGCGTTCGTCGCTATCGCCGCAGTTAGCAGTTGTAATGGGAATGCGTTGTATGTCGTCCCCCTTAATCTCTCCCCCCTGGCGGGGGAGAAAGCAAAATCTTAGGCTTACGAAGTAAGTCTTAGATTTTGCAAGAGTGGGGGTAAGGGCCTCCTCACGAAAACAGAACGCTCGACAATTTCTTCCGCCCCTCGATCGTCTGTGGGTGCGTTTGGCCCAGTGCCTCGAAGAATTGCACAAGTTGTTTGCGTGCGCCGTCATCTGCCCACTTCCTGTCCTTGCCGACAATCACGAGCAGCTCGTCAATCGCCGTCTCCGCTTCGCCGTTGGCAAAAGCTTGCAGGGCATAATCAAACCGCGCCTGATGATTCTCCGGCTCGGCCTCGCACTTGGTCTTGAGTTCCTGAAGCGATACGCCGCCAGCCTTTTGCGCTTGCATCGCAACCTCAAGCGCAGCCTTGACGGGCTCCATCGCCTTGTCCTGTGCCGCCGCATCGGGAGCCTGCGCCAGCAGGCTGGCTGCCTCATCCGCTTGCCCCTGCGCGATCATACAGCGCAGCAATCCGGCAAAAGCAGGCACCAGTTCAGGTTGCTCTGCGTAAATGTCAGCATAGATAGCCTTGGACGTCTCGACATCACCGGAAGCCAAAAGTTCCTCCGCCTGCGCAAGAGCCTTGCTCATATCCTCGGTCGCGCCGCTTGACGCTTTAATGCCTGTTGCCTTGATCAATTCGACCAGCCACTGCTTGATCTGCGATTCCGGTTGCGCTCCCATAAAACCGTCGAGCGGCTGTCCCTTGAAAAAGGCAAAAACGGTCGGGACGGACTGTACCCGCATTTCCTGAGCAATCTGCGGGTTCTCATCGATATTGACCTTGGCCAGCTTGGCCACGCCGCCGAGGGCGAGAATTGCCTTCTCAAGAACAGGGCCAAGCTGTTTGCACGGTTCGCACCAAGGGGCCCAGAAATCGACGATAACAAGCTGCTTTTGCGAGGCCTGAAGAACCTCGGCGGCAAAGGTCGAAAGGGTCACATCCACAACCAGTGAAGGCTGCACAGGCGCGGCAGGGTCTGCGGACAAAGAGGCGGTCAGGCTCATGAAAAGGCTCCATACGAATGTGATTTACCAATCAAATATGGGGTCTAAAACCCAAAACGCAACCCGTTAGGCCTGTGGATAAAAAAAACTATTTTTACACAAAGAAAGGCTTGCATTGAGGCGAAGTCTCTGTATTATCGCGGCTCGGATGCGGGTGTAGCTCAGTGGTAGAGCACGACCTTGCCAAGGTCGGGGTCGCGAGTTCGAGCCTCGTCACCCGCTCCAATCTTTCCAGATACTTAGCTAAAAAAATCAGAGCGGGGTGGCGGTGTTTATGGTTCAGCTGAACCAAAACACTCAAGGCATAGGCATCGGATTAAAATTCATCCTTACCATATTTTTTGTTCTTATCATACGTAGCATGGGTTCCTCTTTCACAAACACACATGCGGATAACCACAGATTTAGAGCAAGGGCTCGTTGATCTTTTGTAAAACCCAAGCCTCCTGAGTCAAAAAGCAACGAAGTGGCAGTATTTTGAGAACCCTCGCCACACCCCCCCAAAACCCTCATCCCAGCTCTTTCAGCTTAAAAATCGGCGTGAGTGTTATGATCTTTTAGGGACTAAACCGGACGTTAATCAACCAACTCGATCAACCGTTCGCAGGCCTGTAGGGCGTTAAGGAAAGAAATTTGATCGTCATCCCGGGCAAAGGAAGCTTGTTGTACAAAGTTTTGATAAGCGTGGGCCCATGATGCCTCTTGGCGTAAGACTTGGACTATATTTTGAAGACGTTGAGGAATTGTTGAATCTTTTATGCCTCCACGCCCTTTGTCATCGGCAAAAGCTTGATACACGAGATCAGAAAAAAAATTGTTTGCCTTAATCATAGGCTCAAGCGCGGCAAGATCATGCACATGCCGAACGAGACTCTGATCCGTTACACCGTTATCGGACAGCAATCGCCACGCAAGCGCACTAAGTTTATCGGCAGCAATTTCAACTGGGTCAACGAACGGCATGGAGCTAATTTCAATGTCATGTCCTGCAACTTGGCCGATAAGCGATTGCACAGGCCTGTGGATGGGGTCAATTCTTGGCGGCGTAAAAGAAACTTCGACGCGTAAATAAGGGCGTAGCGCGCTGTTGCCACCGAAGACCGCAGTATAATCGAGGCGCAAGGAAAAAAACTTGCTTCCATCGGCGATGATGGGGGGGTCAAGTATCGTAAAATGCTGCGCGATAAATGTCGCAATTATGCGATCGCGCTCTTCGCGATAACGATTGCGCGTTGTTGGTTTTATGACAGCCCTAAAATCTACGTCTTCGGAAAACCGTTTGATCAACCCCGCTTTGGCTAAAGATGTCCCGCCGCTGAAGACAAGTTGTAAATGATCATTTTGTAATTCGTTAAGAAGCGCAATGGCCCTTACAACATGCCAATCTTTCTCGATAAAGGATTCACTGGTAAAAAGTCTAGCGGCTGCTTGCTCAATTTCTGCTTTGCTGGGGGGACGAAAATCAAGAGACACGCTCAAACCCCATGCTAAAGCCGTTAAAGGATATCCTGCGGCGCACACGCTTGCGTACGCCAATCACTCGGCCCGAAGGAACCTGTGTCGTCTCCCCCGCGTTATAGGCACGTTCCATTTTTGTAAAGGCCGTTGGAATACGAAGCCGTCTCATTGCCTCAAGCGTTAGTTTGTTGAGACTTTTGGGTAAGGCGGGTTTATTGTCGAGAGAAGAAATCTTGGTGCGAACATAAATTCCGCGCCCGATTTTGATCAGCTTGCCTTGCCTTACAAGTTGGAGCAGCACACGGCCAACTTGATCGTAATCACTGAAATCAGAAAAATCATCGCGCAACACCACGTCCCCGCGCATACGTTGTAAACGCTGGCATATTTGGCACAAAAGAGAGTTAGAACGCTGTTTCATGATGTCAGTATACGACAGTTCATGTTAATATTCAATCAATAAAACAGAAGGTTATAGTAGGACAATAGAGGCAGGCAAGTTAGCGATTTCAAGGGCAGGGGATGTTCGTCTATTCCGATATGAAATGCTTTAGATGTGAGCCTCTCCTTGCTTCACCGAACCAAAAGAGATGACATAGCTTACAAAAACAAGCTATATTTCGCGCCAGTTGGAAAATAACTCATTGTCTTTGTTATATTCTTGGCGTCTGCTAAAAAGGTTTGGGTTTCGAGCCTCGTCACCCGCTCCAATCTTTCCAGATACTTAGCTAAAAAAATCAGAGCGGGGTGGCGGTGTTTATGGTTCAGCTGAACCAAAACACTCAAGGCATAGGCATCGGATTAAAATTCAAAGCACTGACTGCTCTCCGTAGATAATCCGGCGCGTGTTTACCATAAACGTTCTCTACGGTCTTTTCGCTGTCTCCTAATACGCGAGAGACTTCTGATAGGGGTACACCCGCCATAACCATCCATGTTGCCGCCGTGTGGCGTAAGGCATGAGGGCTGGCTTTGATACCACAATCTTGGCAGAGCCTTGCAAATGCTCTTTTGATGCTTTGAACAGGTTTTCCCATATACTCAATTACGAAGTCTGATTGCCTCAAGTCTTGAGCCTCTAACAAAGCCTCATAGACCTGATCGTTCATGGGAACAACAGAGCGTCTTTTGTTTCCATGTCCTTGGCCAAGATCAATGAGCCTCTTTTCAAAATCAACCCTGTCCCATGTTAGTTCAAGAAGTGCCCCACTACGTGCAGCCGTTGAAACTGCCAATTTGATAAACAAAGAAATGTGATGAGATTTTGCTCGTTTGATCAAAAGCGCAACATCTTCTCTGGTTAACCAAATGTCTTTCGGGGGCGGGGCTTTGACGGGCATTATAAATTGAGGCTGGATGGGTATCCACCTGTTCCCTTCCGCGTAATGCAAAGCCGCCTTTAATACGCCCAAGGCACGTAGAATTGTTCCCGCAGACACTGTTCTCGATTGTGCATACTCAGCAATCAGGTGATTGCTAATATGTTCGGGAAGAAGATCTCCGAAAAACGGCCTGAGCGATTTCATGTGGTTATCAATTGTATAGAGCGACCTAGTTTTTACCGCCCTTTCTTCTCTATATCGCTCTAATATCCAGTTTATGGTTGGGCTTGTTTGGGGGGCAACGCTTTTAATTCCTGCAATGTACTGCGCGCGGAATCTTTCTGCTTCGCGGCGGTCTGTTGTCCGCGTTGATATGCGTTGAGAGCCGGCGATATTTGACGTTGGGTCGTACCAACGAATGTACCAGACTCCGTTTGAGCGTTGATCAAGTTTGTAGAAATCATTGTTAATTGACATGATTGTTCCTCATATTCTGTGACAAAAATGGTTGGGATACGAATGGATTTGCCGATACGCATGTGGCGTAGGGCGTTTGAACGGATCAGGTTGTAAATATGGCTGGGTGATACGCCCCAGTAGTCGGCCAGCGATTGCACGGTGAAGTGTCTCGCTGGCATGACGACGGTTTGATTGTTCATTGTTCCTCCGATCTGTTAGTGTTGGGCTGGGGTTGTTGTGGACAAAGACGGCTGCAACGCTGTTGCGGGCGGCGTTGGTGTGCAGGTGACTTTGCTTTGCAGGTCTTTGAGATAATCGGCGGCGCGGCCTGCATGGGCTGCGGCTGAGAAGATCAGCTTGCGATCATCTTTGAGAGCCTTGAGCCAGTGACCGATATAGGCCGCGTGGTCTTCACGCACGTCAGGCGTGATGCCGAGATCGGCGCACAAGAAGGCCGAGCCTATTTCGGCGACGAGTTCTTCCTTGGCATAGCCTTCATCGCCGAAGCTTCTCGGTGCGGTACTGTCGGTTGTAAAAGTCCGGTCAAGGCGGCTTTTGTGCTTTGTCCAGTGAGTCAGCTCATGCGTCAGGGTGCCATAATAACTTTCAGGCTCCTTGAAGGCTTCTATGCGCGGAACGCGGACATAATCCGGCGTTTCGGCATAGAAAGCCTTATCGCCGCCATGGCGCAGGTCGGCTCCTGTATTGCGGACAAACTGATCGACAAGATCAAGCCGCTCAGGTTTTGAAAGCTCGTTCGCCTCTGATTGAACTGTGAACCTTTCCGGCAGGCCTTCGATTTGCCCGACATTAAAGACGCGATAACCCCGCAGAAAGGGAATGTCCTTTTCTATATCCTGTCCGGTCGTTTCGTCTGTTTCGGTTTTGCTGAAGGTGCTGGCGTAAACAACCGTGCAGGACTTTTCGCCTTTGCGGATGTGACCGCCATATTCTTGCGCTTGCCGGAACGTCATCCATGTAGGGCTTTGGTAGCCCTTGTCATAGGCCTCGCTCCATAACAGCAGAATGTTCACACCGTTATAAGGCAGGCCGTTGTGGCGGCGCGGGCGTACAATGCGCCCGCTTGTGTGGGCAGAGTTCCAAGGTTTTTGCCAAGGACGAACGCCCTTTTCGAGATCGGCGACGATCTTATCCGTGACGTGGTTGTAGATGTTAAATTTGTTGGTCTGTTCCATGCGTTTCTCCATAAAAAAATCCCGCTCGGAAGGCGTTCCGGCGGGTGGTGTAAAAAAGCTCCTTACGGAGCGGGTTTGAGATTTATTGCTGTTTGTCCATCATCTTCATCAGTTGCCGTCCGAGGACGTAAAGAGCGGCTTGGGTTTTTGATAAAAAGAACAGTGTGGCTGTGTTTTCCTCCATGACGCGATAAACGCGGCGTTTGTGTTTTGATAAAGTAAATGAGTTCGTCTTAATGCGGTTTGATGGCATGTTCCTCCTTTGCTGTTCAGGGAATAAGTTCCGGCCAGAGGGCAAAGAACCGCTTTGGCCATAGATGACCCCAGACCTCCCAGTCGATGATGGCTTGCTCAGGCCAGCGTTTTTTCTTGGGTTGCGTGGGCTGCATTGGCGGTGGTGGCGCGGCCTTCTTTCTCTCCGGCCTATAGCGAGCTGGCAACGACACGGGCTTGCTTTTTGTTTGAAGAGGTTTCCTGTCCGGACTGGACAAACGCAATCCAGACGAACGCGGTTTTGCTGTTCTCGTTTTGCTTCCCTTGGCTCCCGTACTCCTTGGCTGTGGCCGTTTAAGGCCAAACCTGACTTCCATCTCGCGGGCGACTTGCTTGGACTTTTTCCAGTGATGGCCCGGCCAGACGGCTTTGCCTGTGACAAGGCTCACGCGGTTCCAGATAACGTGAAAGTGCTGTCGCCCGTCCTTGATATGTTCGACAATCACGCGCTGGTGATGAAACATCTTGTAGCCGTAAACCTCTTCGCACCTGTCCGCGATGGCCAGAACCTGCTTGTCGGTCAGATGCTCGCCCTTCATCGGGTTGATGCTGATGTGGTGAAGCGGCTTTTTAACTTTGGTTGGGCAAGCGATCACCCACATCTTATAAAAGGCATCGTCAAGGTCTTTGGCCTTTGGATCACTCAGTTCGACAAGGCGCGTTTTCTCGTTCTCGCCAATATCCTTCATATATTGGGCCGCCGAAAGATAGCCGCCACGTATGGTTGATTTAATAATCATTCATACAGCTTCCTTTCTGCCATGGCGCGGCGCACGGCATTGTGAGCATCAACAAGCGAGTCAAAGAGCGCCGCCAGCATGCCTTCGCCTTGCTGGGATTCCCCGCCTGCATTAAGATGTTTGGCGATCTGGTTAAGGTTGTTGCCCTGATAACCAAGCTCGCGGCTCAAATCGTGCAGGAGCTTTTGCCGCTCTGGATCAACAGTCGAGACATAGACATCCCCCAAGACCGAGACGCGGATATATTCGCTCAACGACAGGCGAGCGGTTTTTGCTCGTTGCTTGACGTAGTCTTTCTCGCTATCGGATAGGCGAACGGCCAGACGGGATGTTCTTTCTTGATCGGGCTTTAGCCCGCATGCTTTGCGTTCGACAACGTGTTGTTCGACGCAAAGCGCAACTTGCGTGTAACTTTTAGCTTTTTTGTCAGACAAAATGTCTGACCGCTCTTGCGTCTCGCCGCTTTGCGGCGGGGCTGGATTTTTCAGGCTGTCATAAAGGCCAAGAGGGCGACACACGGCGCGGGCTGTGTGGCGGAACTGAGGGGTAATGGGCGGGCGATTGCTTGTGTCTGAGGACATAGGGGCCTCCTTTCTTTGGTTATCGATCAGATTCACGCGAACGGTTGGCAGGCGTAGCCGCCAACCTTTTCACGATCTGATCTAGGCAAAAAGAAACCCCCAGTCTGGCCGGACTGGGGGTCGTTAATCTTCGCTTTTTAAAATGACTGACTAACTATAAAACGGGTTGGAGTTAACCTTTCTTCGGGTGACACAGCTCGGATGCCGCCATCCCCCATTCTTGCGCCAATCGGCCAAGACCTTTGCGCAAGAGGTCAAGCTCCTGCGGGCTGGCTGCCGGTTGGTCATAGGCACATACGTCAATCACAACACCAAGCACATCGGCGGTGAGGACGGCATAGGCTTGTTCGACACAAGCAAGGGCACGGCGCAAACGATCCGGAAGGAACAGCCGCGCTGGGCTATCGATCCGGTTGGCACGTGCTGAACAAGCGGCTCCGCCCGATACGGCACAGTGATACGCCTTCCAGAACCGGATGCCCGCCTCATATTGGGCATAGCCGATCAGCTTCATCTCGCAATAGCGGTCAAGAGGGCTCGACCAGCGGGCACGGTAGCGCAACGTTGAAGGCTTTCTCTTATCACTGCTCTTAATAAGTTCGCGGCGTAACCCGCCGTTGTGCTGGAAGCGTTCGGGGCAAGGAGCCTGCCCCGCTCTGACCTTATTGGTCGTTCTCTTGAGGGATTTTTTCATGGTCTTCATCCTTTGGTGCTAAAAATCGGTTTGGGTTATGGCTACTAAAGTTTCTTATCAATCTGAGAGGCACCATAGCAGCTTTCTGTTACGATGTCAATACGAACATACAAAATGATTGCAAATTGCTTTCAGATTGGATTTAGTGGCTAATGTATTGATAAACAACATTTATGAGGCAGGTCAGCCGTATTTCTGTTGATCAGACCAAACATTTTTTTGCAGATTTCAACCGTTGCGCCCTAAGAATGTTCTCGCTTTCTTCATATTCATATGGTATAAACAACCATAATGATTATTCTAGAAGGATGAAGCGTTATGAGCATTACAGGCAGACAGATACGAGGCGCACGCGGGCTTCTCGGTTGGTCGATGGAAGAATTGGCCGATCAGTGCGAGCTGACCCGCCTAACGATCCGCCAGATTGAAAATGAAACTGTGCAGCCCCAAGAAAGAACGCTAGCTCGTATCCTGACCGTTCTGGATCAGGAAGGGATCGAGTTCACGGACAATGAAGGTGTTTGCGTCCGTAAACACCAGATGCGCACCTATAGCGGCAAAACCGGTTATCGCCAGCTTCTCGACCATATTTACGAAACTGTGCGCAAAGGCGGTCGTATCCGCCAGTTCAATTTCGGGGATGCGCGTTATATGCCGATTGCTGCCGAACATATCGCACGCATGGAAGCCATCGAAGGGCTGGATGCCAAGGTTCTTGTGCAGGAAGGTGAGCTGGGGGCTCCGTTAAGCTATTGCGGCTATAAGCTCCTTGATGACGAGTTTAAGGATGTGGCCCCGTGGTACCTTTATGGGGACTATGTCGTTATCCCGCTGAC